>CAUJKG010000217.1 GCA_963205465.1 Pseudomonadota bacterium
CGGCTTCTTGGTGTGGTCGACCGGCTTCAGCACGCGCGCGCAAAGCATCGGAGTCAGCGTCAGCGAAACGAAGCCGGAAACGAGAATCGCGACCGAGATGGTTACCGCGAATTCGCGAAAGACGCGGCCGACCACGCCACCCATGAAGAGCACCGGGATAAACACGCAGACGAGCGAGACCGTCATCGAGACGATGGTGAAGCCGATTTCGCGCGCGCCCTGGATCGCCGCCTTGAAGGGCGGCATCCCGTTTTCGATGTATCGATAGATGTTCTCGAGCACCACGATCGCGTCGTCGACCACGAAGCCGACGCACAACACCAGCGCCAGGAGCGTCATGTTGTTGATCGAATAGCCGAGCACATACATCGCCGCAAAGGTACCGACGATAGAGAGCGGCAGCGCCAGCGCAGGAATGATGGTGGCGCGGCCGGAGCGCAGGAACAGGAAGATGACGAGGACGACAAGCACCACCGCTTCGAGCAGCGTCCGTTGCACAGCGCTGACGGAGTTACGGATCGAAACGGAGCGGTCCATCAGGACTTCGATTCCGATCGCGCCGGGCACCGAGGCGCGAAATTCGGGCAGCCGCCGCTTCACATGATCGACCACGTCGATCGTATTGGCGTCCGGCTGACGATAGATCGCGAGATTGATCGAGCGCGTGTCGTTGTACCAACCGGCGATACGTTCGTTCTCGACTCCGTTTTCGACGATCGCGATATCCGACAGCTTGACCGGCGCGCCGTTGCGCCAAGCCACGATGATGTTGCGATACTTGGTGGCGTCGGCCTGCTGCATGCCCATATCGAGCGTGATGTTCTGCTTCGGGCCGGCCATGATGCCGAGGGGCGTGTTGGAGGTCGCGGCCGCAATCGCGGTTTGAACCTCGGTCAGCGAAATGCCGCGAAGCGCAATCGCATCGGGATCGATCCGGATGCGCAAAGCATATTTCTGACCGCCAAATACGTTGACCTGCGCAACGCCGGTGATCTGGGAAATCTGCTGACCGATGACGGTTTCCGCGTATTCGTTGACGACCGAGAGCGGCAGAGTATCGGACACAAAGGAGAGAAACAGAACCGGCGCATCGGCAGGATTCACCTTGCGAAAGCTCGGCGGTGTGCGCATTTCAATCGGCAGGTTGCGCTGCGCGACCGAGAGCGCCGACTGCACGTCCAGCGCCGCGGCGTCGATGTTGCGATCCAGATCGAACTGAATCGTGATCTGCGTCGAGCCGCTGGTGCTCGAGGAGGTCATCGAGGAAATACCGGCAATCGTTGCAAGCTGCCGCTCGATCGGCGTCGCTACCGTCGCCGCCATGATTTCAGGGCTCGCGCCCGGCAAGGTCGCGGTAATGTTGATGGTCGGAAAATCGACGCGCGGCAGCGCCGACACTGGAAGCAAGCGATAGCCGAATATGCCCGCAAGAATGATCGACGCCATCAAGAGCGAGGTCAGGACCGGCCGGCGAATGCAGACTTCGTAAAACGTCATGTCACGAACCTGCTTGCCGCGTCTTGATTTCGACGCGGCTGCCATCGCGCAGCGAAAGCTGGCCATCGGTCACGATGGTCTCGCCACCATTCAGCCCTTCGAGGATGACGGACTCGCCCTCCGCGTTGCGCGCCACCTTTACGGCGCGCACGCGAGCGACGTTGTTCTCGACCACGAAAACGAACGTCCCCTTCTGCCCGCTCTGCACCGCTTCCGCTGGCACCGTCACGACACCGGGATCGGTCCGCAAGGTTACTCGGACAGACGCGAGCGTTCCCGGCCAGAGCTTCTCGTCACTGTTCTGGAAAATGCCGCGAACGAGAATCGTACCCGTCTGCGGATCGACCGTGTTCTCAATGAACGCGACCTTGCCGCCGGTCAGGGTCAACTCGCTTTGGAAGGCGACCTCGACCGTCGCCTTCTCGCCCGCTGCGCGCAAATCCGGGATGAAGCGCTCGGGCACTCCGAAGGCGACATAGATCGGCGCGATCTGGTTGATGGTCGCAAGCGGCGTACCGGAGTCGGCAAGACGCACCAGGGAACCCTGGCGCACATTCGCGATGCCGATCCGGCCCGAGACTGGCGCCTTCACATCGTAATAGGTGCGAAGCACGCGGAGATTCTGCAGATTGGCCTCGTCCTGCGCGACGGTAGCTTTCAGCACTTCCACGTTCGTCTTCGCATCGGCCTCCTGCACTTGCGAGATCGTGCCTTTAGCGGCGAGACCGGCGACACGGTCGCGGTCGCGCTCGGCCTTTTCGAGCTGCGCCTTGTCACGCGCGAGCGTCGCCTCGGCCTGGAGGATCTGGGCGTCGATGGAACGGCTGTCGAGGGTGAACAGGAGATCGCCCTCCTTCACGCGCGCGCCGTCCTCGAAATGGACTTTCACAACCTGGCTATCGACACGGGCACGGATCAGCACGGACACCAGCGGTTGCACGGTGCCGAGCGAGTCGACGCGAAACGGCACGTCCTTGCGAAGCGCCTTGCCGGCGAGCACGGAAACCGCGACCGGACCCTTTTTCTTTTGCTGAGCGGTGTTGGTTCCCGATTTGCCAAATGTCCACCACAGGCCCGCCCCGACAAGCGCGATGCAGACAGCAATCAGGATATAGCGTGTACGGCTTGTTTTCGGCATGCAGCCATCGGCCTTCCGGCAGTTATCAATCCCCGTCCGGCGCGCCAACCGGAGCGCCTTTTGTAGCACTCCCGCGGAATTGGCGGGATTAACTTGCTGTAAGAGTTACCGCCGGGAACCCCTGCGAGTATGCCGAAAAATGATTGCTTGCCAATGACCTGGCGGCAGGGAACACCGCGCGAGGCACGGTTTTCCGGCGGAAAGCCTCGGCCCGCACAATAAATCCGCTATTTCCCGCCTCTATCAGCCCAAAAACTGGCCTCAGCGCTTCTCGGCATGACTATGGCGGTGATCGTGCCCATGCCCGTGTGCATGGTCATGCTCATGGTCTTGGGAATGATCGTGACCGCAGCTGCAATTCGCGCCGTGATCGTGGTCGTGATGGTGCGAATGATCGTGATGATGGTGGGTGTGGTGGCCGTGAGCATGAGCGGTTTCTTCCGCGTAGGGGCCCCCTTCCGGATCGAACGGAGCATCGAGGCGTGACACCTCCGCGCCGAGCCGGACCACCAGTTCCTCCAGCGCATCGTCGCGGCCGATCCGAATACGGTCGGCCAGCATTTGCGCGGGCACGTGCCGGCTGCCGAGATGCCAGGCAATCCGTGCAAGATCGCGCGGGTCGCGTGCGGCGATTTCCATTACCGGCTCGGCGGCGGAAATCACGCGTACCACCCGCCCGTCCTGCAATTTCAACCCATCGCCATCGCGCAGCATCGCAGCCTCCGCGAGATCGAGCAGGAACACCGTATCCTTCTCCCCGCGCATAGCGATCCGGCGGCGATGACGGCCGTCGTGAGGCAGTTCGATCGTATCGGTCTCGCTGGCGCGGTCCCAGTGGCCGCTGGGAAGAACTTCGGTGGCGCGGATCATGGCTTTACTCTCGACGGGTTCCGCCGGACTTATAGCGCAAAAGCAGATGGTGTGCTGCGATCCGCGACATGGGCCTCCTCAGTTTTCGCTGGTCTGGGGCTGCAACTTCAAATGCTTGCGCAGCACGACACGACCGTCGTCCTGCAAGGTGAAATCGATCTCATCGCCTGCATCGAGGTTCCAAAGACGGCGCAGGACAACCGGCAGCGTCACCTGCCCCTTGCTGGTGAGCGTCGCGCGGGCCCGATAGCTGAGTTTGTGCGGCATGCTTTTAGCTCCGTTGCTTTCGTAAGGAGAAAGTAAGGAGCCTCGCCGAGTATGGTTAACGAGCCGTTAATGCGCTCCTGCGCGCTTTCGATCCATTGGGCGCGGACGGTAATCAGCGGGCGAGCTTTTCCATTCGCTCGATCGCGCCATCCAGCGTTGCGTCATGCTTTGCGAAGCAGAATCGCACCACGCTGGTCACTGCGTTTTCCGCATAGAATGCCGATACTGGAATCGCGGCGACTTTGTTCTCGGTAACAAGCCGCTGGCAGAAGTCGGTATCGCGCTCGTTGATGCCCAGCGCCGCGAGATCGACATTCATGAAGTAAGTGCCCTGGCTTTCGAGCGGGTTGAAACCGACTTTGCGAAGCCCCGCGGCGAAACGATCGCGCGATCGCGCAAGCGTCGAGCGCATTACAGAAAAATAGTCGTCGCTTTTGCCGAGGCCATACGCCACCGCCGTCTGCAAGTTCGGCGGCGTGGTAAAGGTGATGAATTGGTGTGCCTTCGATAAGGCGCGCATCAGCGAGGGCGTGGCGCAGACGAAACCAACCTTCCAGCCGGTCAGGCAGAAGATCTTGCCCGCCGAGCCGATCTTCACGGTGCGCTGCCGCATGCCAGGCACCGCAAGCATGGAGATGTGCTTGCGGCCGTCGAATACGACATGTTCCCAAACTTCGTCGCAGATCGCGACGGCGTCGTATTCCTCGCAGAAGCGAGCGAGCAGTTTCAATTCCGCCATGGAATAGACAATGCCCGCGGGATTGTGCGGATTGTTGAAGAGAACGGCTTTCGTTTTCTTCGAGAAGACTTTCTTCAATGCCTCTTCGGTGATGCGCCAATACGGCGGCTCGAGGCGGACGAGTTTCGGCACCCCACCCGCACGCTTCACCATCGGCAGATAGGAATCATAAAGCGGCTGAAACAGCACGACCTCGTCGCCCGGCTCGACCAGCGTGAGGATCGCGCCGGTCAATGCTTCGGTCGCACCCGACGTAATCATCACTTCGGCTTCCGGGTCGAGCGCCACACCCTGCCAATGCGCGTAATGTTGCGCCACCGCTGCGCGCAGCTCCGGCGTGCCCATCATCGGCGGATATTGATTCCATCCCGAAAGCACGGCTTCGGCGGCTTTCCGGCGGACGTCTTCCGGCCCCGGATCGTCGGGGAACCCCTGCCCAAGATTGATCGCGTCGTGCTCGCGCGCGAGCCGCGACATCACCTCGAAGACCGTGGTCGGCAGATTGGCAAATACGGGATGCATCGAGGGATGTTACGCGGCTACACGCACGAAAAACAGAGTCAGACCTTGGTTTCGACTTCCAGGCTGATCTGCGTGCCGGAAAGCGCCTTGGAAACCGGGCAATTCACCTTCGCGTCTTCCGCCACCTGCTTGATCTTCGTAGCGTCGGCACCAGGCGCGTCCACCACGGTTTTCAACTTGATGCCGGTGATGTTGGCGCCCTTCTCGCCGAGGACGACCTCGACTTCGGCGTCGGTATGAATGGACTTCTGGTTGATGCCTGCGCGCATAAGACCGAAGCCGAGAGCCATGGTGTAGCAGCCGGCATGCGCCGCACCGATCATTTCCTCGGGCGTCGTCTGCGACGTGCCGCCTTCGAACCGCGCCTTGGCGCTATAGGGCGAGTTTTTCAAAACGCCGGACTTCGTATCGAGCGTGCCGGTGCCGTCCTTCGGCGAACCTTCCCAATGGGCGCTGGCGTAACTTTTCATGCTCAATTCTCCTTCTTTGTTTCCTCGTTCACTTCTTCTTACGCGGCATGTAACGAGAAAGATGCCTTGGATATCCTAGCAGCTTGCGGATTGAATGCGAACGAATGGAAGGAACGCTTTCGTTGCTGTCCCGCGCGAAATCAAGCCGGGCTTCCGTCACCCGATCCTCATCGATCTCGCGCGCTACGAGCCGTGCCGGGCCGAAATCGATGCGATTGCCCAGCTGCGGCGCGTCCTCGAAACGCTGCGCGAAGAGTTCCGCGATCGTCATTTCGCGCTCCTCGGGCTGCACATAGAGATCGTACATGTCGGCTACGGCACCAACGCGAACGTCACCCTTGAACGGAAACGCGGCTGAAGTGACCTCGTCGAGATAGCCCTCATGCGGCGCGAACAGGCGATCGAGACGCTCGACACGCTGCGGGGGCGCGAGGAAATAGCCGTAATCACCGACCTGCAACGCGCCCGCGTCCTGCGGCGAGAGGATCGCTTCGTTACGCACGATCAGTACCGGCTTCGCCCATGCGGGCCAGGTGCCGTGCCCGACGACGGGGCTGCCTTCGACAATCGGATAGCCGACCAGTTCTTCATCGAGCTGCCCCGGCAAATCTATCTCGATGCGCTTCACGGTGGGCGCAGGATCTTCGAGGGCAACGCCGAGCGTGCGTCCAACGCTGGTCAGCGACCATCCCTGCACAATCAGAGATACGACGACGACGACAAAGGCGACGCTGAAATAGATCTCGGCATTGGGCACGCCCGAGAGCGTCGGAATCGCCGCAAGAAAGATGGAAACCGCGCCCCGCAATCCGACCCAGGAGATGAATACCTTCTCGGCGGGACGAAAGCCGAACGGCATCAGGCATAGCCACACCGCCACCGGCCGCGCGATGAAGATAAGAAAGAACGAAATCGCAAATGCCGCAAACAGAAAGGGCACGAGCTTGGATGGCGTCACCAGAAGCCCGAGCATGATGAACATCACGATCTGACACAGCCAGGTCAGCGTATCGTGGAACGCCGTAATCGACGCAAATGCGCGAACCGGACGATTGCCGAGAACGATGCCCGCGAGATAAGCCGCGAGAAAGCCCGATCCGCCAATCACCGCGGTGAGCGCATAGATGAAGAGCGCGCTCGCCACCACGAGCAGCGGATGCAGACCCGAGGGGAGCGAAATCCGGTTGAGCGCGAGCGAAATCGCGAAGCCGCCGGCAACGCCAACCAGGCCGCCAAGCGCCGCCTCACGCAGCACCGCGAGGAAAATCAGCAGGACGGAAGTCTGCCCGCTCGAAAGAATAAGCTGCACGAGCAGGATCGTGAGAAACACGGCGACCGGATCGTTGGTGCCGGATTCCATTTCCAGGGTCGCCGCGACGCGCCGCTTCAACTGCTGGCCACCGGCGCGCAGCAGGAAGAAAACCGCCGCCGCGTCAGTCGAGGCCGCGATCGACCCGACGAGAAGACCTTCGACCCAGCTCAGCTTCAGGAGCAGCGCCGCAACGATACCGACAAGTACCGCGGTGATGAGCACGCCCGCGGTTGCCAGCGAAGCCGCCGGGTAGAACGCGCCCCGGAACGCCGCAAGCCGCGTCCGCAGCCCACCGTCGAAAAGCACGACTGCAAGCGCCGCCGAACCGACCACATAGGTCGCGTAAAAGTCGTCGAACTGAATACCGCCAGGCCCCTCCTCGCCGGCGAGCAGGCCGACAAGAAGGAAGACCAGCAAGAGGGGCGCGCCAACGCGCGAAGCGATGAGGCTTGAGAATACGCCGAGCACTCCGAGCGCCGCACCGACCAGAATTACCGCGTTGGCGTACCCGATCGAACCCATCGGCGTTTCCGTTGCCCTATACGTCTTGGGGCCGGGTCAACGGTTCACCGCCACCCGGCCCCCTTTTCTTCTTCCATTATGAGAATATCCGAACCGTTCGTCTCGAATGTTCTTCGGATGCGGGAAGAATTTTAGTGCTTGTGATTGCCGCCGTGATCCTTCTGCGGACCCGCGCCGATGGCCCGAACTTCGAATTCGACTTCCACCGGACCGGCCTTCTCGAATACCAGCGTGGCCTTGTAGCGCTGTCCGGCGGCCAGCGGCTTTTTGAGCTTGAGCAGCATCAGGTGATAGCTGCTGGGTTCGAGTTTCACGGTGCCGCCGGCGGGAATGACCAGTCCTTTGGCGAGCGGACGCATCTTCATGACGCCGCCCTGGTTGGACATTTCATGGATCTCGGGCTGACCGGCAAGATCGGTCGTGAACGATACGAGGCGCTCGGCGCCGACGCCGTTATTCGTGATGACGACATAACCGGCGGCGACCTCCGCGCCCGCAGGCGTCGCGCGGGACCAGGGCGCTGAAATTACGAGATCGCCCTTCCTGATCTCCTGCGCACCGGCAGTGTTGAAAATCGTGATCGCAAGCAGAAAGCCGATGACCGGCGAAACTATGCGCATTGGCTGCACTCCGAATTGGGATTGCCCGCTTTGCCCGCGGGCGCAATTTGACTGACTGTTTTCTCGAAGCGTCAGCCAGCCGGAGGAGCGCGCGCAGGCATCCAGCGATGATTCTCGCTGATACTCCGCGTCACAAAAGCCGCAGGGACAAGGAAGCCGGAAAACCGATGAACCTGCGCCACGCCGGGTGCGGGCGGCAGGATTGCCGCCAGCGAGCCGCAAAGTGCGGGGCAGCAATCCGGATGCGAAGGCGCCTCCGCCGGGCTACCGGGCAGCTTTCCAAGGGCAGCATGCTGCCCTGCCGGGCTGCAGAGCTCCTGCGCGGGATCGAATCCGTGGCCCAGAACCGGGCCGACGACGCCCCCGAGCACGATGGCATAGGCGATCGTCAGCGCGAGCAGTTTCCGGGCGAGTCGAGCCGTCAGCATGGCAGGACGAATAGACCACTGGCCTTCCGGAAGCGAGACACCCCCTCCTGACGTAGCGGCAATGGCGTTGTAACCAACAGAAAATGCTAGAAAATCAAGTGTTTTAGGCCTCCGAGATGACGTCACCGGCATTGAAAGGGCTGACCTCGTCCGCTATACGAACCCCGATCCAATTCTGGGCTGCTGCGCAGCGGTAGCCCATGGCCCTGCCATGCCTTAGCTGGCCTCGAGCGGAGAAAACCTGCATGTCCTCGACCTTCGACACGGTCGCAAACATTATCGCCGAAACCTGCGACATCCCGCGTGAACAGATTACGCCGGAGAGCCACGCGATCGACGATCTTGGTATCGACAGCCTCGACTTCCTCGACATCGCCTTTGCCATCGACAAGGCTTTCGGCATCAAGCTGCCGCTGGAGCAGTGGACGGCGGAAGTGAACGAAGGCAAGGCCACCACCGAGCAATTCTTCGTGCTGAAGAATCTCGCCGAGCGCATCGACGAACTGGTCGCCGCCAAAGGCGCCTGACGCCTTGCCATGCGCCTCGAATACTTCCAGATGATCGACCGCATCGCCGCCCTGGACGTCGGCAAGCGGACGATCACGGTCGAGGCGCAGGTGCCGCAGACCAGCACGATCTTC
>CAUJKG010000218.1 GCA_963205465.1 Pseudomonadota bacterium
TTCGCTGATTGTTGATGTCGCGCTCGGCCGAGAAAATCTCGATCGTGCTTCCCTCCGGCACCTTGGTGCCGAGCACGCCTGCGTCGAGATTGAGATTGAGCCGCGTGGTATCGCCTGACTTCACCTCGGCAGGAAAGACGCGCTTCGCAAAACCAACGCTGACCACGACCTCGTAACGCCCCGCCGGCACGTCGAATTGCGAAAGCTCGTCATAGAGCGTGGCAATCCAGACCGGCTTTTCGATATCGTTCTTTGCGGGCTGGCGGATCTCGACGGCAATCCCCTGCACCACTTTCGGTCCGTTCGGCGCGTAAACCGCGCTTACCGCGAGCTTGCCGGCATCGAGAGACATCGAGACGTTGATCGAGTCACCCGCTGCAATCGAAAATTCCTTCTTGGTCTTTGCAACGCCCTTGGTGAGCGTCAGCGTGTAGTTCCCTGCGGGCAGGACGAACCGCGGCACGGCGTCATAAACCGTCGTAATAATTTCGCCCTTTGCGTCGTGAACTTCCCAGGTCACGTTGTCCGCCTTGCCCGCACCCTGGATCGAACCATCGCTGGTGACGAAGCCCGCATCGAGCGAGACGTCGAGCGTCGAGATTTTTCCCTTCTCGACCTTGAACGAAAACTCGCGCTCCACCTGTCCATATTTCACGACGACGATGTAGTCGCCGGGCTCCACAGTGTCGGCGACGGGAGCCCCGTAAAAATTCCCGAGATAGTCGCCCTTTTCGCTGCCGTTCGCTTTGTGAAAACCCCAGGACACGTCCGACTTCGTATCCGAGATCGGGTCGCCGTTTGCGACCAGCCGCGCGATGCCGCGGAAATTCTTGTCGGCAAGCGGATCGGGTTCGGATTTCGACGGAGCCGGCGGCGCCTGCGTCTCGACCTTGGCGCCTTGCGTCGCCTCCACCGCCTTGCCCAATGCGTTTTCCAGCCCCGACGCATTGCTGGCGTCGAGATAGACGCCGCCAGTCACGCGCGCGATGCATTGCAACTGGCCTTTGGCCACCGGATCGCTGACATCGAAACCGATGACATGCGCGGTGAAATTGATGCCGGACTTCTTCAGTTCGGCGGCGGCCGCACATGGATCTGGCGCACAGGTTTCGATGCCGTCCGAGACGAGAATGACGGTTGCCTTGTTTTCCGTCGCCCGCAACGCCTGCGCAGCAGCGCGGAGCGAATCCGCCATCGGCGTCTTGCCCTTGGGATTGAGCGCTTTCACTGCGGAACGGATTTTATCGGGATCGAAGGTGCTGACCGGCACGAGGAGTTCGATGTCCCGGCAATCGCCTCGCGTGCGATGGCCATAGGTCATGAGTCCGAGCCGGTCGGAGGACTTCCACTTGGAAAGAATGGAATCGACCGCCTTACGGGCGGCCGAAATCTTGGTCTGGCCTTCGACCTGCCCCCACATGGAGCCTGATGCGTCGAGGATCAGGATGGTATCGCCGGTCTGCGCTTTTGCTCCGGAAAAGCCGGCGATCGCTGCCGTGAAAGCGAAGAGGCAGGCGAACAAGTGACGGCGCATAACTGAACCTTCCTGACCCCGGCCGGGGGCATTCGTGAATTAGATCGATCGGCGCAGAGGAGACGCGCTTAACGCCGATAGGCGGCGAGAACGTCGTCCAGAAGCTTGTCGGCTTCCTGAAGGCGCGGACCGCTGGCGATGAAGAAAACTACGCCCTGATCCGGCATGCAGCGGATCGCGAGCGTATATTCGCCCGCATGCGCGAAGACGGTGAACTGCTTGGGATCGACATCCCGCACGCCTGCGGCGCGGATCGCGGAAGTGACGCGGCTCTTGCAGTTATCGAGCGAGAGCTTGGCCTCGACCCATTCGGTGGTCACGGCCGGCCCGGCAACCGCCGCCTGGCTGAACGTGGCGGCAACGGCGAACAACGCAACGGCAAGAAATTTCTTCATAATCGGCCCCAAAGCTTGAGATGGCGGAATGACTGGTGCCTACGATAAGCCACCGCACCGCCGAAACTCAACGGGCCGCCGTTACACATATTCGTTAGGCGGGTACTTAGGTTCTTTTCGCGAAACCCGGTTCCAGCTAGGGTCCGGCAACCTTCATGGAGAGCCTCGATGAACTATAAAGTGCCCGCCACCGCCGCCGTATTGCTTCTGGCAATCGCAGGCAGCGCCCTCGCCCAATCGAAAATTCCTTCGATCACGAGCCTTTGGGACGAAACCAAGCTGTCGCAGCGCCAGTGCAACCAGCGCGCGGAAGAAGCCATGCGCAATTCCGGATTCAGCCGCATCGAAACCATCGGCCAGACCACGTTCGGCGACCGCACCGATTATCAGGTCGGCTTACGCTGCGTGGAATCCAAAGGCCTTTATTACATCTTCGGCGGCGGTCCCGACGAACCGGTCGTGCGCCGCTACATCGACGAGTTGAAGGGCGCCTTCAACCGCTAAAGCAAACAAGGCGGCCGGTAACGTCCGGCCGCGTTTGGCAGCGGAAGTAAAATGAAACGGCCGGGAAGTTTCCCGGCCGTTTTTCATTTGCTGTCTCGCCCCGCGTTACGCAGCCTGCGCGGCAGAACTCTTGCCGGACGTCCTGAAGATCAGCCGGTCCGCCGCAGCGCCGACTTCGACCTTCGTGCCATCCTTGATCTCGCCGCCCAGGAGCTTCTCCGCAAGCGGATCCTGCAGCATCTTCTGGATCGCACGCTTCAAGGGGCGCGCACCGAAGGCCGGATCGTACCCCTTCTCGGCGAGCAGCGCGCGCGCCTCGGGCTTGAGTTCGATCTCGATCTTGTGCTCGTCGAGCAACTTCTGGAGGCGCGCGATCTGGATATCGACGATCGCACCCATCTGCTCCCTCTTGAGCCGGTGGAACAGGATGATCTCGTCCACGCGGTTCAGGAACTCGGGGCGGAAATGCGCGCGCACGACGCTCATCACCTGCTCGCGCACGCTATCGACGTCATCCTTCTCGCCGAGCGAGACGAGGAATTCCGCGCCGAGATTCGAGGTCATCACGATCAAGGTGTTGCGGAAATCGACCGTACGCCCTTGCCCATCGGTGAGACGGCCTTCGTCGAGCACCTGCAGGAGCACGTTGAAGACGTCGGGATGCGCCTTTTCGATCTCATCGAACAGGATCACCTGATAAGGACGACGGCGCACCGCTTCGGTGAGCGCGCCGCCTTCTTCGTACCCGACATAGCCCGGAGGCGCGCCGAGCAGACGCGCAACCGAATGCTTCTCCATGTATTCCGACATGTCGATGCGAATGAGCGCGTTCTCATCGTCGAACAGGAAGCGCGCGAGCGCTTTGGTGAGTTCGGTTTTGCCGACGCCCGTAGGTCCGAGGAACATGAACGAACCGATCGGACGGTTCGGATCCTGCAGCCCCGCGCGCGCGCGGCGCACGGCGGTCGATACCGCATGCACGGCTTCCGCCTGACCGACCACTCGCTTGGCGATCTCGTCCTCCATGCGCAAGAGCTTCTCGCGTTCGCCCTCGAGCATGCGATCGACCGGGACGCCGGTCCAGCGCGAAACGACCTGCGCGACATGGTTCGGCGTCACCGCCTCTTCCACCATGGCGGAACGGCTCTCTTCTTCAACATCCGAGAGCTTCTTCTCGAGCCCCGGAATGATCGAATAGGTCAGCTCACCCGCGCGCTGATATTCGCCCTTGCGCTGGGCAATCGCGAGTTCGTTGCGCGCGGTTTCGAGATCGGCTTTCAGCTTCTGCGCGGAGCCGAGCTTTTCCTTCTCGCTCTGCCAGCGCGAAGTGAGCGTCGCCGATTCTTCCTCGAGCGAGGCAAGCTCCTTCTCCAACTTTTTCAGCCGGTCCTTCGAGGCCGCATCGGTTTCCTTCTTCAGCGCCTCCTGCTCGATCTTGAGCTGCACGAGACGGCGATCGACTTCGTCGAGTTCCTCGGGCTTGCTATCGACCTGCATACGCAGACGCGCCGCCGCCTCGTCGACCAGATCGATGGCCTTGTCGGGCAGGAAGCGGTCGGTGATGTAGCGGTTCGAAAGCGAGGCGGCCGCAACCAGCGCGCTGTCGAGAATGCGAACGCCGTGATGGAGTTCGTACTTCTCCTTGATGCCGCGCAGGATCGAGACGGTGTCTTCCACCGTCGGCTCGCCGACGAAGACCGGCTGGAAGCGGCGGGCAAGGGCCGCGTCCTTCTCCACGTGCTTGCGGTATTCGTCGAGCGTCGTGGCGCCGACGCAGTGCAGTTCTCCGCGGGCCAGCGCCGGCTTCAGAAGGTTCGAGGCATCCATCGCCCCTTCCGCCTTGCCGGCCCCGACCAGCGTGT
>CAUJKG010000219.1 GCA_963205465.1 Pseudomonadota bacterium
CTCGGATAATTTCTGGGCCATGGGCGACACCGGTCCTTGCGGTCCGTGCTCGGAAATCTTCATCGATCAGGGCGACAAGCTGCAGGGCGGCCCTCCGGGCAGCCCGGACGAAGACGGCGACCGGTTTCTCGAATTCTGGAACCTCGTCTTCATGCAATATGAGCAGGTCACGCCGGAGCAGCGGGTCGACCTGCCGCGCCCGTCGATCGACACTGGCATGGGGCTCGAGCGCGTCTCCGCAATCATGCAGGGTGTCTATTCGAACTACGACACCGATCTGTTCCGAAACCTGATCCGCGCGAGCGAAGAAGCGACCGGCGTGAAGGCCGTGGGCGAGAATCGTGCTCCGCATCGCGTGATTGCGGATCATTTGCGTGCGTCCTCATTTCTGGTCGCGGACGGCGTGCTGCCCTCTAACGAAGGCCGGGGCTATGTGCTTCGCCGTATCATGCGCCGCGCCATGCGTTACGCCGAGTTGCTCGGCGCGCGCGATCCGCTGATGTACCGGCTCGTGCCTGCGCTGGTGCGCGAGATGGGTGCTGCCTATCCCGAACTCGTGCGTGCGGAGCCCTTGATTACCGAGACGCTGAAGCTGGAAGAAACCCGCTTCCGCAAAACGCTCGAGCGGGGTCTCGCCATGCTCGAAGCGGAATCGAAGCCGCTGAAAAAGGGCGACAGTTTCAGCGGCGAAACCGCTTTCACGCTCTACGACACCTATGGTTTTCCGCTCGATCTCACGCAGGACGCGCTGAAGCCGCGGGGGATCAGCGTCGATACCAAGGCCTTCGAAGCGGCGATGGAAAAGCAGAAAGCCAAAGCGCGCGAAAGCTGGAAGGGCTCCGGCGACGCCGCAGCGGAGACGATCTGGTTCGGGCTTCGCGAAAAGGCAGGGGCGACCGAATTCCTCGGTTACGAAACCGAAGCCGCCGAAGGCGTCGTCAGCGCGCTCGTGAAAGACGGCGCGGAAGTAAAGACGCTGAAAGCCGGCGAAGAGGGAGCGGTCATTCTCAACCAGACCCCATTCTATGGCGAGAGCGGCGGTCAGGTCGGCGATACCGGGCTGCTCATCGGCGAGAAGGTGAAGTTCAGGGTCACCGATACGCAGAAGAAGGCCGGCGATCTCTTCGTCCATTACGGCAAGGTCGAGGAAGGCACGCTCGAAGCGGGCAAAGCGCTCGAGTTGAAGGTCGATCATGCGCGCCGCGCCGATATTCGGCGCAATCACTCGGCGACGCATCTCTTGCACGAGGCGTTGCGCCAGGTGTTGGGCGATCACGTCGCGCAAAAGGGCTCGCTGGTAGCAAGCGACCGGCTGCGCTTCGACTTCTCGCATCCCAAAGCGATCACGCAGGACGAACTTGCGAAGATCGAGGCCATGGCGAACGACTATGTGCTGCAGAATTCGGCCGTGACGACGCGGGTCATGGGGCTGGAGGAGGCGCGCGCGTCCGGCGCCCGCGCTTTGTTCGGCGAGAAATATGGCGATGAAGTCCGCGTGGTTGCGATGGGCAATGCGCCGGGAAGCAACACGCTCGGCTGGTCGGTGGAGCTTTGCGGCGGTACGCATGTCGGCCGCACCGGCGATATCGGTCTTGTGGCAATTACCGCCGAAAGCGGCGTCGCCGGCGGCGTCCGCCGTATCGAGGCACCGACCGGCGAGGGCGCGCGCAGGATGCTGCGCGAGGAAAGCCGTATCCTCGATGAAGTCACCGCGCTGCTGAAGTCTTCCGTCACGGATACGCCGGCCCGGCTCGCGGCTTTGCTGGACGAGCGCAAGAAACTCGAACGCGAACTCGCCGACGCCAAGAAGAAGCTGGCCATGGGTGGCGGCGGCAAGGCGGGCGATGCGGATGTCATCAAGAGCATCGGCGATGTGAAGCTGTTTGCGCGCGCGGTCGAAGGCATCGAGATCAAGGATCTGAAGAGCCTTGTCGACGAAGGCAAGAAGCAGGTCGGCTCCGGCGTCGTCGCGATCGTCGGCGTCACCGGCGACGGCAAGGCAGGCATCGTGGTCGGGGTTACGCCGGATCTCACCGCGAAGTTCAGCGCGGTCGATCTCGTGCGCAAGGGTGCGGAGGCGCTCGGCGGCAAAGGAGGCGGCGGCCGGCCCGACATGGCGCAGGCGGGCGGACCGGATGGCGGCAAGGCCGCGGACGCCTTGAAGGCGATCGAGGCGGCGTTAGGGGCGTAGCGTGGCGAGGGAAGTCTCTCCGCTCCATGGCGTAAGCCTCAGGAAAACCTGCGGCTTTTGTCTCGCCTTCAGGTGGAGATTCAGCCCGCTCCAGTGATGAATCCGATTCAAGAAAACGGCCCGGAATGAGTCATTCCGGGCCGTTTCACTTCAAGTTCTGATTCAGGACGAGGTCAGGCCATGTTCTTCAAGCCATATCCCTTAAGCCATGGCCTTCTTGAGGTTCTCGTCGACCTTGTCGAGGAAGCCTTCGGTCGAGAGCCACTTCTGGTCGGCGCCGACCAGCAAAGCGAGGTCCTTGGTCATGTAGCCGGCCTCGACGGTGTCGATGCAGACCTTCTCCAGCGTCGAGGCGAACTTCGCGAGCTCGGGGTTGTTGTCGAGCTTGGCACGATGCGAGAGGCCGCGGGTCCAGGCGAAGATTGACGCGATCGAGTTGGTCGAGGTTTCTTCGCCCTTCTGGTGCTGGCGATAGTGCCGGGTGACGGTGCCGTGCGCGGCTTCCGCCTCGACGGTCTTGCCATCCGGCGTGGTCAGCACCGAGGTCATGAGGCCGAGCGAACCGAAGCCCTGGGCAATGGTGTCGGACTGCACGTCGCCGTCGTAGTTCTTACAGGCCCAGACATAGCCGCCCGACCACTTCATCGCGGCCGCGACCATGTCGTCGATCAGGCGGTG
>CAUJKG010000220.1 GCA_963205465.1 Pseudomonadota bacterium
TTCCGGCATAGGTCAATCACGACTTTTCGCTCGTTCCGGTCGCTATTCACGTCGAAGCTAGACCAGTTCGGATTTGTTTTCTAGAGAATACCGACAGCCTCTAATGCGGGCTGCGATCACCGTCGGGCGGCCCTGCTTCAATACCGTTTCGGCCGCCCTCGACCTTCATGGGAAAAGGAAGGAACGACATGGCAAAATCACCCGATCTCCAAGCGATCAGGCAGGAACGCGCGAAGCTCGAAACGATGCTCGCCACGATCGTCCAGCGTGAGAAAGAGGCTGAAGCCGCGCAACGCGATGCGGGCAGGCCGGTGCTGCTCGCCGCGCTCGATCGGATCAAGATCGGCGCGATGGAACGGCCCGACGCCAAGGCCATCGCCAGCGCCATCGCCAAGCATGGCGGCGCGAAAGTGGCTGCGTCGCTGGCGAGATTGTCAGCCGACTAGAAGCGGCTTTCGCGGTCGCGGCGATGATATTCGCTCGCCAAACGCGCCTGCTCGGCCGCGTGGTCGTAGCCACCGCCCTCGCCCCCGGCGTCCTCGCCGATCGCGCGGCCGAAGAAACTCGCTATGGCCGACAGCACGCCATAAATCAGCAGACCGAACGGAAAGGCGAGCCAGGGATGCGGGTCGCCCGCGTTCCACAGGCCGAACAGGCAAAGGCCGGTAACGACGATCGCCACCGCACCGCGATAGCGCAACGCGGCCACGATCAGAAGAAACGCACACGGCACAAGCACCCATGCCGGAACCCCGTCAAAGATACTTGCGAATGACATTGCGGCCTTTCCCGTCACGGTGCGCCCCCGCCAGTCGAGGGCGCGTGTGGCGGTAAGTGCCGCCACTACGGGATAGAATCGGCCGTTCTGAAATTCAGTGCAAGACAATTCCGACATTCGCATCCGGTGCAGGACCGGACTGCCAGCGCGAGCGGGGCGGCGCTTTCGCGCCGCCCCGTCCTTGGGCTTAGTCTTCGCCCTCGTCGTCGTCGCGATCGGCGGGCTTGCCGTTCTTCACGATCACGCCGATGCGAGCTGCGATCAGGTCGACGCCATAGACCGTCTCGCCATTCTGTTCGTAGCGGCTCTGGCGGACGCGGCCCGTGACGTGAACCAGGTCGCCCTTGCCCATCTTGGCGGCGCGGGCAATGTGCTTGCCGAACAGGGTGACGCGGTTCCAATGGGTGTCGTCCTCCCAATCGTCTCCGACCTTGCGGCCATAGTTGGAGGCGATGTCGAGAAACGCCACCTTGTCCTTGACGTCGACCTTGCCGATGCGGCCGATGATGCGAAATTCAGCGATGTTCTGCATGTCCGTTCCTTCTTTCGTGTCGTTGCTGACGCACATTCGAAGGCGCGGCCCCCTGACGCGGGCAAACCGAAAAACGGAGGGTCCGCTTGCGGAAACCGTAGGCGCTTCAGCGCCGGTTTTCTGTTTGGGTCCGACAGGACCGCACCCACATTAGGCAGGGGAGCCGCGCAGGTGCGTCAGTCGGCAACGGCAGAGAGAAGGAACGGAGAGGAAGAGGCGCTATGGATGGCCAAGCTTATTGGACGCATCGGTAAGACCGACTAGATCAGGGACGCGGAGACTAGAGCGTCGCCTTCCCTTCTATGGCCGGGTAGGGATATGGGTTGCCGATCCGCTTGTGTCGGCATCCTGTCGGAAAGCGCATTGCCGCATGACCGCTGGGCAATCGCGCAAAGGTCATTCACGCGGCCGCGTTCGGCGCAACGTCTGTGTCGAATGGCACGGTCGCCGGCGTCGTGGTCAACAGATCTCCGTCACTCGCCGCTGACTTTGTGATACGTCACCGTTCGCGATCGTCGTCGGCGCGCGGGGGTGCCGATGATCCTGGCCGGTGGTCGGCGTGATCGCGTCCCCGCTCGCGCGCCGGAATGATGCCGTGCTTTTGCAGGATCGGAGTCAGCCGCTCGATCTCACGTTGCTTATATCGGGCCTCCTGCGGCGTGAGGGGCCGGGACCGTTCGCGCTCGACTAGCTCGCGCGCGCGTGGCTCGTTCGCATGTGACGGGCCGGTCCAATCGAAGCGGCCGATAACCTCGCCGCCACGTCTGTAGAGGGTGAGCCGGTCCGCAAGGCGCTCGTCCTGAATCCGGTCCAGCGTGGAGAGCATCCCGGTCAGGGCTGCGTTATGCGCTTCGCTCGTCGTCATGCGGCCGACGCCGCGGCTTTCTTTCTGCGCGGCATAGCGTTGCAAGATGCCAAGGCTCGACAATTCGGGACTGACGGCAAGCGCCCGCGCGTCGGTCTGAAATCCGGCCTCCCGAAAATCACGCAAGGTCTTCGCGACGACCTCCGGACTCCGCATCGTCCCCTCGACCAGCACATTGACGCGGCGCTGCGTGGCATCGGCAATCGCCATCTCAACCAAGCGTCCTGAATCGCGGTCGGTATAGAAAGCGGCGGTTTTGTCGTCGGTGCGCTGGAGGGACTTATAGTGTGGCAGGGCGGCGCGAAGATCATCCCCGATGATCTTCACGATACCGCCCTTGTCCGCAAATTCGCGTGACGCGAGATTTTGCATCGGCGTCTTGCCCGCGCCGGGTTGTCCGCCAAGGACAACAGCAGTCGGTCGCTCGACCGGCTGCGCGGACCTGAAAAGGTCCGGCGCGATCCGCGTTTCATAGATATGCTGTAGCCGCTCGCGCGATAAGCTGTATCGCTCTGGATCGTCG
>CAUJKG010000221.1 GCA_963205465.1 Pseudomonadota bacterium
TCCGAACCGAGGGCACCGAGCACCTTGGCGAGCGGTTCGATCCAATGACGCGCGAAGACGCCGACCATCTGCCGTTTCACACCGGCCGGATTGGAAAGGGGGCCGAGCAGATTGAAGATCGTACGCGTCGCGAGTTCGACGCGGGTCGGGCCTACATGCTTCATTGCAGGATGATGCGAGGGCGCGAACATGAAACCGATCCCGGCTTCCTTGATACATTTCGCGATGCCTTCGGGTTTAAGCTCGATGTTCACGCCGAGCGCCGAGAGCACGTCCGCCGCGCCGGATTTGGAAGATAGTGCACGGTTGCCGTGCTTGGCGACCGGAACGCCGGCGCCCGCGACGATGAAGGCGGCGCAGGTGGAAATGTTGTAGCTGCCCGCCGCGTCGCCGCCCGTGCCGACGACATCGATCGCGCCGGCGGGCGCGTCGACGGGCAGCATTTTCGACCGCATGGTCGCCACCGCACCGGCGATCTCTTCAACGGTTTCTCCGCGTACGCGCAGGCCCATGAGGAACGCGCCCATCTGCGACGGCGTCGCTTCGCCCGACATCATCTTGTCGAAGGCGTGCGCGGATTCTTCCTGGGTGAGCGAGGCGCCGGTCGCGACCTTGCCGATCAATGCGCGAAATTTTTCCATTTCGATTCCTTACGCACGCTTGGCCGCGTTCCACGCGGCGGCAAGATCGAGAAAATTCTTGAGAATGACGCGGCCGTGCTCGGACGCGATGCTTTCGGGGTGAAACTGCACGCCGTGCACGGGATGCTCTTTATGCGACACTGACATCACAAGGCCGTCGTCGGTCTCCGCAGTGACGTTCAGGTCGCCGGGCATGGTATCGCGATCGACCACGAGCGAGTGATAGCGCGTTGCCTGGAATGGACCGTTGATCCCGCGCATGACGCCTTGGCCGGAGTGTTTGACGCGCGACAGCTTGCCATGAACGGGCGAGGGCGCACGCACGACCTTGCCGCCATAGGCCTGGCCGATGGATTGCTGCCCCAAGCAGACGCCGAAGATGGGCGTCTCGGCGCCGAGCTTTTCGATGACCTCGAGGCAGATGCCGGCTTCGTTCGGCGTGCAGGGGCCGGGGGAAAGCACGATCGCGTCGGGCTGCTTCGCCTTGAGTTCGTCCACCGAAATCGCGTCATTGCGATAGACATCGACTTCCGCGCCCAGCTCGCCGAGATAGTGGACGAGATTCCAGGTGAAGCTGTCGTAATTGTCGATCAGGGCGACTTTCATAGGCAATCTCTCAACTGGGCAATATCTAAACGCTATCGCGCCGGGCATCCAGCGTTTCGCGGTTTCAAGGCTATTGTCCTCGTTTGGCGGCGGAGGCGAAACGCCGTGCTTCCTCGGCGGCGCGGAACAGGGCTTTCGCCTTGTTCTCGCATTCAAGCTGCTCGGATTTCGGATCGGAATCCGCAACGATCCCCGCGCCAGCCTGAACGTACATCTTGCCGTCCTTGACGAGTGCGGTGCGGAGCACGATGCAGGTATCCATCGAGCCGTCAGCGGCGAAATAGCCGACCGAACCCGC
Organism: Pseudomonadota bacterium; assembly: GCA_963205465.1. GTDB lineage: Bacteria > Pseudomonadota > Alphaproteobacteria > Rhizobiales > Xanthobacteraceae. The sequence continues at coordinate 1,546 of CAUJKG010000221.1, forward strand.
ATAGACCCCGCGCTTTTCCTTTTCGAGTTCGTCGATGATCTGCATGGCGCGCACTTTTGGCGCACCGGAAACGGTGCCGGCGGGAAAGCCCGCGACGAGCGCGGAGAGTGCGTCGTGATTTTCGCTCATCTCGCCTTCGACATTCGAGACGATGTGCATGACGTGGCTATAGCGCTCGACCAGGAACTGGTCGGTGACCTTCACGGTTCCAATCTTGGAAACGCGGCCGACGTCATTGCGGCCGAGGTCGAGCAGCATCAGGTGCTCCGCGCGCTCCTTCGGGTCAGCAAGCAATTCGATCTCGAAGTCCTTGTCTGCGTGCGGCGTGTTTCCGCGCGGGCGCGTGCCGGCGATCGGGCGGATCGTCACCTTGCCGTCGCGAGCGCGAACGAGAATTTCCGGGCTCGATCCCGCAATCGCGTATCCGCCGAAGTTGAGGAAATACAGAAACGGGGCCGGGTTCACGCGGCGTAGTGCGCGATAGAGCGCGAAAGGCGGCAGCGTGAAGGAGGCTTCGAAACGTTGCGAGAGCACGACCTGGAAGATGTCGCCGGCGAGGATGTATTCCTTCGCGCGAGCGACCATGGCTTGGTATTCGGCGGGAGCCGTATTCGATACCGCGTTCGCGCCGATGGGCTCGTCCGAAGCAGCCGTGGTTTCCTTGTTAAGCGGCATGTCGAGCGCTTCGACCACGGCAGTGAGCCGTTCGACGGCCAGCGCGTAGGCAGCCTTTGCATTGACGCCGGATTGCGCGCGCACCGGGGTCACGACCGTCATCGAATCCTTTACCGCGTCGAAGACCACGACGATGGTCGGCCGCACGAGGACAGCATCGGGGGTTCCGATGGGATCGGGCTTCGAGGCGGTCAGCTTCTCCATCTGCCGCACCATGTCGTAGCCGAGATAGCCGAAGATGCCGGCTGCCATGGGCGGCAGGCCGAACGGAACCTCGACCTTGCTTTCTGCGACCAGACTGCGGAGCGCTTCGAGCGGCGATTGTAAAACGCTTTCGAAGGCATTGGCGTCGCGGCTGACGGAACGGTTGATCTCCGCTTTGTCGCCGCGCACGCGGAAGATGAGATCAGGGTCGAGACCGATGATCGAATAGCGCCCGCGCACCGCGCCGCCTTCCACGGATTCCAAGAGGAACGAGGGAAAGCGTTCGCGCGCGAGCTTCAGATAAGCCGAGACGGGCGTTTCGAGATCGGCGACAAGCGTCGTCCAGACGAGCTGTGGTTTGCCATTGGCATAGGACGCGCCGAATGCGCTTTCGTCCGGCAAGACCTCCATTGCACTGTGCCTATCTCTGCTCGGCCGCGCCGGTTACCTGACGGATCGCGGCCTCGTTCAGCCGCAGGCCGAGCTCGGTTTGCAGGCGCGTGACATACTGCACCTGCAGATCCTCCTGCATCGACTGCGTGATCTGGGTGAGCAACTGCGCGGGCGGAGCGGTCACCGGGATGTCGATCGAGGCAACCCGAAACAGGATGCGGTCGTTGCTCTTCTCGGGTGTACCAAGGCCGGTCTTGTTGAGCGGGGTCAGGAATACGCGCGCGATCGTATTGGCGTCGAATCCCGGAACGGTGGCGGCGCGATTCAGCTTCTCCGCCTTCTCGACCTTCGAGCCGGGGGCCGCGGCTTCAAAGGTCGCGCCTTCGTCGAGTTTTTTCTGAATTGCAGCGGCGAGTTCGTTCAGCTTCTTGCCGGTCTGCTCTTCTTTCCAGCGCGCTTCGACGCTCGCCTTCGCTTCGTCGTAAGTGCGCTCGCGGGACGGCTTGATGTCCACCACCTCGTACCAGATCGTGCTGCGGCTCTCGCGCAATTCGATGGCGTCGGTCTCGATGTTTTTCTGCGCGGCGAATGCGCCGTTCAGGAGGGCTTCCTGCGAGGGAAGATTCGTCACTTGGACGCCGTCCGGTTTGCGGCCCGAGCGGTCGATCGCGTCGATGGAAAGAACGGCGAGATTGAGCTTCTTGCCGATTTCTTCGATCGTGAGACCGGCGCCGCGCTCGTCCTCGACCTTGTCGTGCAGTTCCTGCACCTTCGTGACGGCTTCGCGCAAGGCAATGTCGTCGCGGATCGCCTTGGAAACCTCCTCGAAAGGCGGAACGCGTTCCGGCTCGATCTTGGTCACACGGACGAGCACCGGGCCGAACCGGCCGGCGATCGGCTGGCTCACGGCGTTCGCTTCAAGCGAGAACGCGGTGTTCGTGATCGCGGGATCGAGAATGTCGGTTTTGCCGAGCGTGCCCAGCGGCACAACCTGCAGGTTGAGCGCTTTGGCGACCTCTTCGAATTTCTCGCCTGCGGCGATGCGATCCGAAGCTGCCTTGGCGGCATCGGCATTGGCGAAGGAAATCTGTTCGAGCTGCCGGCGTTCCGGAACCGTCAGGCGGGTCTTCAGGCTCTCATAGGCTTTCTTCACCTGATCGTCACTGACGTTGATGGTGCTGACGATGGATGCAGGCGTAAGATGCAGAACCCGGAGCGTGCGATATTCCGGCGCGCGGAAGGCGGCCTTGTTCGCTTCAAAGTATTTTTTCAGTTCGTCTTCGCTGGGCGCGGGGATGGTCCCAGCCTGTTCCGGCGTCAGACGAATATATTCGATGCTTCTCGTTTCGCTCTGCAGACGCCAGAAGGCCTCGGTCAGCACTTTCGGCGGGACGAGATCAGCCGCGAGCGCCGTCAAAAGCTGCCGGCGGATAGCGAGCTGCTTCTCGTTGGCGAGAAAGGACGCTTCCGAAAGATTGTTGTTCCGCAGCACCATCTGATACTGGGCCGGGCTGAACGCGCCGTCGGGACCTTTGAAGTCGGCAAGGCTCATGACGCGGTCGCGGACGATCTGGTCGGTGGCAGCAAGACCGAGTTTTCGTGTTTTCTCGTTCAACGCGGCTTCCGCGATCATTTCCGAAAGCACCTGGCGGTCGACGCCGAGCGCGCGAGCCTGGTCGGGCGTAAAGGGCCGGTTGATCTGGCGGCCGATTGCCTGAAGCCGGTCGTTGAAGGCGCGGCGATAATCATCGATGCGGATTTCGGTCGAGCCGACTTTCGCGACGGTCTGGGCGCCAAAACCGCGGAATACGTCGCCGATGCCCCAGAACATGAAGCTGATGATCAAAAGGCCCATCAAAATGAAGAGCACAATCTGGGTCAGGATGGTGCGCGAGCCGGCGCGGAAGCCTTGAAGCATCTTGTATTCCAAAGGGTTAGGGAAGGCGGCCAATCATAAAGACCGCTTCCCGGTGCTGCAACGGGAGCCATTGCCGCAATTTGCCGTGGTTTGGTTGCTCTGCTACGCGGCTGACCGCCCCGAAACAAGGAATTTCGCGATGTCCCGCCGTCCGCTTGTTGCTGGAAACTGGAAGATGAATGGCCTGCGGGCGAGCCTCAGCGAACTCGACGGGATCGGCGCCGGATATTCGGAGGCGCTGAAGGCCAAGGTCGATTTCCTGATTTGCCCGCCCGCCACGCTGATTGCCGAAGCCGCGGCGCGAGCCGCCGGAAGCGGTGTCGCGATTGGCGGCGAGGATTGCCACGCCAAGGCTTCCGGCGCGCATACGGGCGATATTTCGGCCGAGATGCTGAAGGACGCCGGCGCGAGCTATGTGATCGTCGGGCATTCGGAACGGCGGACCGACCACGGCGAATCAGATGCGATGGTGCGTGCAAAGGCGGAGGCGGGCTTGCGGGCCGGACTCAGCGTCATCGTTTGCGTTGGCGAGCGTAAAGAGCAGCGCGACGCCGGAAACGCGATTTCTGTGGTGCAGGCGCAGCTGGCCGGCTCGATTCCTGATGGCGCGACCGCCAACCGGCTGGTCGTCGCTTATGAGCCGGTGTGGGCGATCGGGACCGGGCTCACGCCTACTGCTGCGGATGTCGCGGAGATGCACGAGGCGATCCGGCAGACACTCGCCGGCAGGTTCGGCGCAGAGGGGAAGAACATGCGGCTTCTCTACGGGGGCTCGGTGAATCCGGAGAACGCACGCTCCCTCATAATTCAAGATAATGTTGATGGTGCGCTGATTGGCGGAGCATCGCTAAAATCGAAGGATTTTCTTGGAATTACAGCATCTTATATTTAAAACATAAGGTAATGAAACTACCGCAATCTATTAAACTAATTTGTTAAATTCCTGCTTTAGTCGTTTTTGTATCGGGCGATGCTCTCTACGGAGTGTCTCGCTTGGCTTTTCGGGACGCGCCATGTATGGCTTCGCGCGAATTTATCAGCTTTCTGCTAATCGCTCGGCCGCGGAACTCCAATGCACTCCACCATTATAGTCATCCATCTTCTGATCGTGCTCGCGCTGATCGGCGTAGTGCTTTTGCAGCGCTCCGAAGGCGGAGCGCTCGGCATCGGTGGCGGTGGAGGCGGCGGGTTTATGAATAGCCGCGGCACGGCAAACATATTGACCCGTGCCACCGCGCTGCTGGCAGCCTGCTTCTTCATCACCAGTCTCATGCTCTCAGTGCTGGCGGGCTGGCGTCCGGCTGGACCGACGCTGATCAACCCCAACCAGACGCCGGTGGTGACGCCGCAGGGGCCGTCGATCCTGGATCAGCTGCAAAAGCAGCAACCGCAGGCACCGCAGGCACCGCAGGTTCCGCAGTCCAAGTAAGTTCTGAAGGGCCGGGAAACCGGCCCTTGTTCTTCCGGGGCCGGTGTTCTTGGGAGCCGGTGGATTTTTCAGTGCAGGGGTGACTTTTTGGCCCTCGCAGAATCGTATCGAGGCGAGTAAGGCTTAAATCCCATGGCGCGGTACATTTTCATCACCGGCGGCGTGGTTTCCTCCCTCGGCAAGGGTCTCGCTTCAGCAGCGCTCGGCGCATTGCTGCAGGCGCGGGGATACTCCGTTCGCCTTCGCAAGCTCGACCCCTATCTGAACGTCGATCCAGGGACGATGAGTCCCTATCAGCACGGCGAAGTCTTCGTGACTGACGACGGTGCGGAGACTGATCTCGATCTCGGGCATTACGAGCGCTTCACCGGGGTTCCTGCGAGCAAGCGCGACAACATCACCACGGGCCGCATCTATCAGGAGATTCTCTCCAAGGAGCGCCGCGGCGATTATCTCGGCGCGACCATTCAGGTGATCCCGCACGTCACGAATTCGATCAAGGACTTCGTTCTCGAAGGCAATGACGGCTTCGACTTCGTGCTGGTCGAAATCGGCGGCACGGTCGGCGACATCGAGGGCCTGCCGTTCTTCGAAGCAATCCGCCAGATCAAGAACGAGCTGCCGCGCGATACCTGCATCTACATTCACCTGACGCTTTTGCCGTTCATTCCGAGCGCGGGTGAATTGAAAACCAAGCCGACGCAGCACTCCGTCAAGGAGCTGCGCTCGATCGGCATTCAGCCGGACATTCTGCTCTGCCGCACCGACCGCGAACTTCCGCGGGAGGAGCGGCGCAAGCTCGGCCTGTTCTGCAACGTGCGCGAAAGCGCGGTGATCGAGGCGCGCGACGTCGATAACATCTATGCAGTGCCCTCGAATTATCACGCCGCCGGGCTCGACGACGAGGTGCTTGCTGCATTCGGTATCAAGGACGCGCGGGCGCCTGATCTGTCGCGCTGGAAGGTGATCGAGGATCGCGTCCGCAATCCCGAAGGCGACGTCACAATTGCGATCGTCGGCAAATATACCGGCATGAAGGATGCCTATAAGTCGCTGATCGAAGCGCTGACACACGGCGGTATCGCAAACAAGGTGAAGGTCAATCTTGACTGGATCGAGTCGGAAATCTTCGAGAAGGAAGACCCGTCGCCTTACCTTGAGCACGTCAACGGCATTCTGGTGCCCGGCGGCTTTGGCCATCGCGGAGCGGAAGGAAAAATCCGGGCGGTGCAGTTCGCGCGTGAACGCAAGGTTCCGTATCTCGGCATCTGCTTCGGCATGCAGATGGCAGTGGTGGAGGGCGCGCGTAATCTCGCCGGGATCAACAGCGCAAATTCGACGGAGTTCGGTGCGACGCCGGAGCCGGTGGTCGGGCTGCTCACCGAATGGCTCCGCGGCAACGAGCGGGAGCGCCGGGAAGCAGGCGGAAACCTCGGCGGCACCATGCGGTTAGGGGCCTATCAGGCAAGCCTCGCCAAGGGCAGCCGCGTCGCGGAGATTTACGGCGCGACTGAAATCCAGGAGCGGCACCGGCATCGCTACGAGGTGAACACAGAGTATCGCGCGCGGCTCGAAGAGAAGGGCATGCTCTTCTCAGGCATGTCACCGGACGGCGTATTGCCGGAGATCATCGAATATCCCGATCATCCATGGTTCGTTGGTGTGCAATTCCATCCCGAACTGAAATCGCGCCCATTCGAGCCGCATCCGTTGTTCTCGTCCTTCGTCGGCGCGGCGGTCGAGCAGAGCCGGCTCGTCTAGCCGCCCATGTCGCGCGGGATCGACCACGTCATTCACCTCGTGCGCGATCTGGACGCCGCCGGCGGCTTTTATGAAAAGCTCGGCTTCGTCGTAGGCAGCCGCAACAAGCATCCGTTCGGAACGCATAATCGCGTGGTACAACTCGATGGCAGCTACATCGAGCTTCTTGAAGTTGCCGAGCCTGAGAAAATCAAGGGCGAGGGTGGCCCGACCTCATTCGCGCATTTCCATCGTGATTTTCTCGCGCGGAACGGCGAAGGCTTGAGCGGGCTCGTACTTTCGAGCATCGATGCGAATGCCGACAAAGCAGCGTTCGACCAGGCCGGGTTCGGCGGATTTCCGGTGTTCGATTTCGGGCGCATGGGAAAACGGCCCGACGGCAGCGAAGCGGAGCTGTCCTTCTCGCTCGCTTTTCTGCGCGAGCCTGCTTCCGCCGATGTGATGACCCTCGTCTGTCAGCACAAGCGGCCTGAGAACTTCTGGTTCAAGGAATTGCAGGCGCACAAAAACGGTGTCGTGCGTGTCGCTTCGGCGATTCTCACCGCCGACAGCCCGACCGATCACCAGTATTTCCTGCAGGCATGGACCGGCATCCGCGATCCGCGCTCGACTTCGCTCGGCGTGATGGCGGAAACGTCTCGCGGTTCGGTGCAGATTACCGAGCCGACGCCGTTCGCCGATGCCTTCGGTGTCACAATGCAGGCCACCGTCGGCTTGCGGTTTTCAGCCGTCTTGTTCGACGGCGATCACGGTAAAATTCGTGATGCGATATCCCGAAGCGGAATAGCTGCGCAGGAGCGCCATGGCCGTTTAGTGATCCATGCGCACGGCGCAGTGCTGGCCTTTGAAGTCGGGGCGAATAGTTGACCCCGCCGATGGCGCAAAGCAAGGTCCGCGCGCGATGAACAAGTCCATGGCTTCTCCCGCGCCCAACGCCGCCGTCTCGGCCCGTAACGTTCGTTTCGGCAATGATCTGCCCTTGGCTGTGATCGCGGGCCCTTGCCAGATGGAAAGTCGCGCGCATGCGCTGGAAGTGGCTTCCGCGTTGAAAGAAATCGCAACGCGGCTCGGGATCGGGCTCGTTTACAAATCTTCCTTCGACAAGGCGAACCGGACCAGCGCGAAGGCGGCGCGCGGCATGGGGCTCGACGCGGCGCTCCCCGTTTTTGCCGAAATACGGGAAACGCTCGGCCTGCCGACGCTGACGGACGTCCACGAAATCGATCAATGCGCGCGCGTCGCGGAAGCCTGCGACGTGTTGCAAATTCCGGCGTTTCTCTGCCGCCAGACCGATCTTCTGCTTGCCGCCGCAAACACCGGACGGGTGGTGAATGTGAAGAAGGGGCAGTTTCTTGCGCCCTGGGATATGAAGAACGTCGTTGAGAAGGTGACGGGTGCGGGCAATGCCAACGTGCTCGTTACCGAGCGCGGCGTGTCCTTCGGTTACAACACGCTGGTTTCCGATATGCGTGCGCTTCCCGTGCTGCGTGAGACCGGTGCGCCGGTTATCTTCGACGCGACGCATTCGGTGCAGCAACCGGGCGGCCAGGGCACTTCGTCCGGCGGCGAGCGCAAATATGTCGGCCTGCTCGCGCGCGCGGCTGTTGCTGTCGGTGTTGCAGGGGTCTTCATCGAGACGCATCCCGATCCCGATCATGCACCTTCCGATGGACCGAACATGATCGCGCTGAAAGATCTGGAGTCTTTGCTCGCCGATCTCATCGCCTTCGACAAACTCGCAAAATCGAAGTCCTGAGGCGCCCGGTATAGTCATGGCAGCAGCATGAACAGGGCGCTTTTTGCCGTCAGCTTCATTGGCTTTGCGACCAGCCTGTTCGTGCGCGTGATCGACCCGGTCGTGCCTCAGATCTCCGCCGATTTCGGCATCCCCGCTGCAGACGTGGCGCTGCTGGCGACTGCGTTCGCGCTACCGTTTGCGTTCGTTCAGCCATTGCTGGGGCCGCTTGGCGATTCCGTCGGCAAGACCAAGATGATCATGTTCGGGATCAGCCTCCTTGCCATCTCAACACTCGTTGGTGCGTTTGCCCCGAATTTCACGGTGCTTTTGGTTTCCAGAATTATTGCCGGCGCCGCTACCGGAGCGATCTTTCCGGCGGGACTGGCCTTTGTTGCGGACTCCGCGGATGTCGAAAAGCGGCAGGTGCTGCTGGCGCGCTACGTTACCGCGGCGCTTACCGGAAATCTGGGCGGAGCCTGGATCGGCGGTATCATCGCCGATCTGACGAACTGGCGCGGCGTTCTCATCACCGCTTCGTGCTGTGGCGCGGGAGCTTTCCTGGTCGGCTTGTGGGGATTCCGGCACATAAAAAATAATCACGGCCCGCGTTTTGATCTTGCGTTCGCTGCTTCGACATACCGGCGCATATTTTCTAACCCGCGTGCCAAGTTTTGCTTTCTCGGCGTTCTGCTTGAGGGAACGGCCATCCATGGGCTCATGCCGTTCATTGCGGTGCTTCTGCATCAGAGCGGGGAAGCGCGAGCCTCGATTGCCGGTTTCGTCATCGCGGCCTTTGCGATCGGGGGGGCAGCACTTGGGCTTTTCATTTCGGGTATTCTGAGAAGACTCGGTTCACGCGGCATGATGATCGTCGGCGCGCTTCTGACCGCGTGTATGCTTTGCGCGGCGGCGTTGCGGCTCGAGTGGCAGTACGAGTCTGTGATTTTCTTCTTCATGGGCATTGGCTTCTACATGATGCACAACTGCTTTCAGCTTGCAGTTTCGGAAATTGCCCCGGTTTCGCGCGGCTCCGCGATGTCGCTCCATGCGTGCTTCTTCTTCATTGGTCAGGCGACCGGTCCGTTATTCTATTACTGGGGGTTCGCCCATCTGGGGATCGTTGCCACGCTGTTCGTGGCTGCTGCGACGATTCTCTTCACCGGTGTAATGGGGGCGCAGACGCTGTTTCCCCGAACGAAGTCAGCCTCGTCCTAAAACCTGTCGTTCCCGATCGAAGCGCCAGAGGTTGGCAGGCGTCAGATGCACGCCGCCGATCCAGCGATCGATGCCATTGAGCGCTACCTGATCGGCGCGTCCCTCAAGCACGGCGTGGCCGGCATCGGTGAGTTCGAGGAGCGCGTCTGTGTATTCCACGGTCATATTCGTGCGCGCGGCTTGTGCAATGCCGCCGGCGGGCAAGCCGCGCAACAATGGTGATATGCCGGAGGCAAGGCGCTCAAGCCGGTAGAAGAAACCGAGGTCGCCGATAAAGGGCAGTTCCTCGGTTTGCTGATAGTGGCGGAACGCAAGACCGGGTGTGATGGCGCCGTCCCGGATGGCGAGCAGTGCGCGCTGTTCAATGCGCCCGAGACCATCACGCGGTGAAGGATATTCCTCCAAAAGCCGGGCAAGTGCTGCGCGTGTTTCCGGCAAAGGGCCTTCGAGGATAGCGAGGGTATGGAGCATTTCCGGCGAGGGATCGCGGAAGGCTGCCCATAGCTGGATTGCGGTCTGGAAATCCGATGCTCGTACCGCCCGCGCCGTATCAGCTATCCGGTCGATGTGGCTCGAAATCGGCGGTGGGCTGAAGACAAGTTTTGGAGACGACCTCGGCTTTTCTTTTGCAAAGCGTGAGAGCAGCTCGATCAGTTGCAACTGATCGTGCAGGTCTGTCTCCAGCCAAAGCTCGACCTCATCGTCATCGCCGATGTGGGCGAAGGCTTCGTTCCTGCGCGTGAAGTCGTCGCGGACATCGCGCATGCCGAAGGCCTGTTCAATGTGGCGCGCGCGAATATCGGCGAGCATTTCGTCGTCGAGGCCACCGGGCACCGGGCCTTCCACCAGCACGTCGCGCCAGATGAGAATTTCGGCGTCCGGGAAATGAGCGGCGAGGGCCGTCGCCGCATGGTCGCCATTGGTAATGAGGATGCGCGCCACCGAGGGTCAGCCGCGCCCGCGGTACGGTGCGACCCCCTGATCCGGAATCCAGACGCTCGCCGGGAGCTTGCCGTGTTGCCAGAAGACATCGATCGGCATGCCGCCGCGAGGATACCAATAACCGCCGATCCGCAGGTATTTGGGCGCGAGCAACTTTACGAGCTTCTTGCCGATCGCGACCGTGCAATCCTCGTGAAAGGCGCAGTGATTACGAAAGCTGGCGAAATACAATTTGAGCGATTTCGACTCGACCAGCCATTTTGCTGGCACATAATCAATCACGATGTGCGCGAAGTCCGGCTGCCCGGTAATTGGGCAGAGGGATGTAAACTCAGGGGTAACGAACCGGACCGCATAATCGGAGTCCGGATGAGGGTTAGGCACGCGGTCAAGTGTCGCCTTTCCCGGGGAGGAAGGAACAGGAGTCGTCGTACCGAGTTGCAAGGTTTTACGGGCCATTGCGCTATGAAACTCGAATATCGCGATCTGTCCAGATCAGACCCGAAGCGCTTCCGGCGCGAGAGACGTTTGTTCGGCTTTCTTGATTATTTGGCGGCTTCCCTCCTTATCTTTGTCGTTTCCTGGTATCTCGTGACGCCGCGGATCATGGAGCGGCCGGTCGAGTTGGTGGCCTACGAACCCACCAACAATTCCTATGCCTCGCTCAACTGCGTGCATCAAAAGTTGACGAAATATCAGTTCACCCAGACCAGAGATGTGGTCGAGTTGCGCAATTCGGTCCGGGTTATTCGCCACGGCGAACTGGAGCGGCTCGCCCGGCCCCAGCCGGATGCAGGCTGCTACGCCGCCGGAGGGTTCGTGGAGCGCGTCAGCCGCTGGGAATATTTCTTTGGCTGGCTGAACAGGCTGGCAGGCTAGGCGCTTTCCCGGACTTTGCGAGTCGGGGGCAGTTCGGGTAGAAGCCCGGCCCATCATGACAGCAATCACCGACATCCGCGCTCGCGAAATCCTCGACAGCCGTGGCTTTCCCACCGTCGAAGTAGAAGTATTCCTTGAAGATGGCTCCAAGGGCCGCGCGGCGGTGCCTTCCGGCGCCTCGACCGGCGCCCATGAAGCCGTCGAACTCCGCGACGGAGATAAAAAACGTTATGGCGGCAAGGGCGTGCTTAACGCCGTCGCCGCGGTGAACGGTGAGATATTTGATACTGTCGGCGGTCTCGATGCCGAAGAACAGGTTCATATCGATGAAGCGATGATCGCGCTCGACGGCACGCCGAACAAGGGCCGGCTCGGGGCCAACGCGATCCTCGGTGTCTCGCTGGCGGTCGCCAAGGCAGCAGCCGAGTCGGCTAATCTTCCGCTCTATCGCTATGTCGGTGGCACCAGTGCCCGTGTTTTGCCGGTGCCGATGATGAACATCGTCAATGGCGGCGCACACGCCGACAACCCGATCGACTTTCAGGAATTCATGATCATGCCGGTCGGCGCGGAAACCTTCCGTGACGCCATGCGCATGGGCTCCGAGATCTTTCACACCCTGAAGAAGGGTCTGAAGGACGCCGGTCACAACACCAATGTCGGCGATGAAGGCGGCTTCGCGCCCAACCTGAAAAATGCCGACGAAGCGCTCGGCTTCATTATGAAATCCGTCGAGGCGGCGGGCTACAAGCCCGGCTCGGACGTGTTGCTCGCACTTGATTGCGCGTCGACCGAGTTTTTCAAAAACGGCAAGTACGAATACGAAGGCGAGGGTAAATCGCGCGATCCGGAAGCGCAGGCTTCCTATCTCGCGGATCTTTGCAAGCGCTATCCGATCATTTCCATTGAAGACGGTATGTCCGAGGACGATTGGGAGGGGTGGAAAATCCTGACCGACAAGATCGGCAGGAACGTGCAACTCGTGGGCGACGATCTGTTCGTCACCAACGAGAAGCGCCTGCGCCAGGGCATCGAAAAGGGCGTCGGCAACGCTATTCTGGTGAAGGTCAATCAGATCGGATCGCTGACCGAGACGCTTGCGGCCGTCGATACCGCGCACCGGGCCGCCTACCGGGCCGTGATGTCCCACCGCTCGGGCGAAACCGAGGATTCTACCATCGCCGACCTCGCGGTGGCGACCAATTGCGGGCAGATCAAGACCGGGTCGCTCGCCCGCTCGGATCGTATGGCCAAATACAACCAGTAGCTCCGCAACGAGGAGGAACTGGGTTCGCAGGCCCGCTATGGCGGAAGGGCGGCCTTACCGCGTTAAGCTTTGCCGCGTTAACGGGCAAGCAACCGCCAGTCGCTATCAAAGGCGGCATGGTTACGCGCACACGTTTCGGCCGCTTTTTCCGCGTCCTCGGGCTTTATTGCATTGCCGGGGCGATGGTGGCCTATTTTGCATTCCATGCGCAGCACGGAAATTACGGCATCGAGGCCGGTAAGGCGCTCAAGGAAGAGATCGCCAACCTCACTTTGGAGCGGGATGGGCTTCTCGCCGAGCGTACCGCGCTGGAGCATCGCAACAAACTTTTGCGGGCCGATCAGGTCGATCCCGATCTGCTGGAAGAGCTGGCCCGCCGGGATCTTGCTTTTGCGATGCCGAACGATCTCATCATGGTGCTGAACCGCCGCTAGGTTTGTCGCTCGCAATCTCGTTTCGCCTGCGCCGGCTATCTCGAAATTTCCTTTAGTTTCAAGTGCATCCGTCTGGTATTCCAGCGGAAGCGGTAGCGTCTTCCGAAAAATTGCGGTAAGCAAACTGAACGGGAGACAAGAAACAAATATGCCTGCCGCCGCCAAAGCTGAAAAAGCAGAAAAATCCGACAAAGCCATTTCGCGCGATTCTAAAGCAGCGTGGGACAAACGACAGGAGCTGGCCGC
>CAUJKG010000222.1 GCA_963205465.1 Pseudomonadota bacterium
CGGCGCGCTGGAGCCGAAGTTCTGGGCCGCGTTCTGCGCCACCATCGGTTTGCAGGGCGAACTAGCGAACGACTTCAAAGATCCGGCCGCGACCAAGAACGCAATCCGGGACCTGATCGCGAAGGAAACGGCGGCGCACTGGAAACCGAAATTCGCTGCCGCCGATTGCTGCACGACGATCATGGCGACGCTGGAGGAAGCGCTTGCGGACGAACATTTCGTCAAGCGCGGATTGTTCCAGCATCAGTTGTTGTCGTCGAACGGCGACAAGCAAATTCCCGCGCTGCCGGTACCGATCGCGCCTGCGTTCCGCACCAACGAAGCGCGCTCTTATCCGCGGATCAAGTAATCAGCGCGCGTCCAGCAAGGCGACGGCAAAGGGGAAGGCTTCGTCGGCCCATAGCTGGCGGACGCTCCAGCCCGCGTCCTCGGCCAATTCCTTAAGACGGTCCGGCGTGAATTTGTAGGAATTCTCGGTGTGGATCGTTTCGCCTTTGCGGAAGCGGAAGCTGTGCCCGTTGACCGAAATGCGCTGCGCCTTGTCGCTCACGAGATGCATTTCGATCCGGCTTTCCGCAGGATTCCAGATCGCGTTATGATGAAACGCGCAAGGATCAAAATCCGCGCCGAGTTCGCGATTGATCCGCGACAGCAGATTCAGATTGAAGTCCGCCGTGACGCCCGCGCGGTCGTTGTAGGCGGCGCGCAATACCGCTTCGTCCTTCACCAGATCCGCGCCGAGCAGGAAGGCCGCATTTTCGCCGAGCGTGCGCCGCGCTCGTCTCAGAAAGTCCCTGCCGCCTTCCGGGCCGAGATTTCCGATCGTGGAGCCGGGGAAGAAGCCGATTTTCCGGCCACGCCGCACTTCACGCGGCAACACCACGTCGCCGGTGAAATCGCCTACCAGCGGCACGACATCGAGACTGGGATAGTCGGCATTCAGAACTTCAGCCACGCCGAGTAGAAATTCCTCGCTGATGTCCATGGGAACATAGGTCTTCAGCGAAGTCAGCGCATCGAGCACGATCCGGGTCTTCTTGCTAGCGCCGCTGCCGTACTCAATCAGATGGTCGTAGCCCGAGAGCGCTTTGGCAAGATCTGGCGCGATGCGTGACAAGAGAGCTGCCTCGGTGCGCGTCGGATAATATTCCGGAAGCTCGCAGATCGCTTCGAACAGTTGCGACCCGCGTTCGTCATAGAAATATTTTGGCGGCAGCGCTTTCTGTGACATCGAAAGCCCGGCAACGACATCGCGATAAAAGGAATTGCCCTGCGTTTTATCGAGCATGGCGTTACCCCTCCATGTCCTGTGCGAGACGCAAGCCGGAGAACTGCCAGCGCTGATGCGGATAGAAAAAGTTGCGATAGGTCGGGCGGATATGGCCTTCCGGCGTCGCGCAGGAGCCGCCGCGCAGCACGAACTGGTTCACCATGAACTTGCCGTTGTATTCGCCGACCGCGCCCGGCACTGCGCGGAAACCCGGATAAGGCTGATAAGGACTTGCGGTCCATTCCCAAACGTCGCCGAACATCTGATGGAGCGCGACACCGTTCGGCTTCGCCGGAAGCGGGCGAAGCGCGCCGGTGCCGACCGTATTGCCTTTGACCGGTAGACCCGCAGACGCGATTTCCCATTCAACTTCGAGCGGCAGGCGTTTGCCCGCCCAGCGGGCGAAGGCATCCGCTTCGTAGTAACTGACATGGGCGACCGGTGCGGCCGGGTTAACCGGCTGCAGTCCGCCAAGCGTCATCGAGAACCATTCGCCGTCGCGCTCTTCCCAGTAGAGCGGCGCACGCCAGCCTTCCTCACCGCATTTGTACCAGCCGTCTGAAAGCCACAGCGTCACGTTCTCGTAGCCGCCGTCACGTATGAATTCGAGCCATTCACCGTTCGTGACGGCACGGTCGGCAATTGCAAATGGGCGTAGATAGGTTTTATGACGCGGGCCTTCGTTGTCGTAATAAAACCCGTCGCCTTCGTAGCCCGTCTCCACGAGCCCGCCGTCGAACGATACGAACTTTACTGGTGCAGCGACGCCCGGCACATCCGCTTTTCGTTCGAGATAGGCTGGCTTGATCGGGTTGCAGGAGAGGTGGTGCAGCATATCGGTGAGCAGCAGCTCCTGATGCTGCTGCTCGTGATGGCATCCAAGCACGATCAGAGAAGCAAGCTCGCTTTGCTTGTTGCCGTGCGGGCGCTCGATGAGCCGTGACATGGCGGCATCGACATGGGCGCGATAACGGCCGACTTCCTCGATCGAAGGTCTGCTCAAGAGACCGCGCTGCGGACGCGGATGTCTCGCTCCCATCGCTTCGTAATAAGAGTTGTAGAGAAAGTTGAAGCGCTCGTCGAAAGGGCGATACTCGGCGTCATATTGCTTCAGAACGAAGGCTTCGAAGAACCATGTCGTATGTGCGCGATGCCACTTCGCCGGGCTCGCATCTGGCATGGACTGAAGGATCTGATCTTCCGGCGACAAAGGCTCCACGAGCCGCTCGGTATCGCCGCGCACACGGCGGAATTCATGCAGAAGCAGTTCGGTTGCCGGTGTAGCAGCGGGCACATGCATCGATAAACCTTTGCGTTGCCGCGAATGCGGAGACATCAGGGATGGCATTCTGCCGATTTGGGCATCATTTCGGAATCACAATTTCCGGAGATAGCCCCGAAGATAACCCCTACGAGCAGACTCGTGGCGGCGAGGAATGTTCCAAATATCCCGGCCATACGGAAAAATTACACGCTTTCCGTGGGACTTGGCTTGCCTGAATCGCGGCCAAGTCCGCTCCGCATCAGATTTCGGCGCAAAAAGGGGACACGAGCGGCGATTTCGAGGCCAATGCCTCTGGCGATATGGACCGGCAGGAAGCCGCTCAACAGCGAGCGGCCGAGCATCTCGACCGCGACTGCGCGCGAGCGCACATCGGCTCGGCGTTCGGCATCATAGGCCGAGAGCACATCCGGCGCGCCGGGATCGCGGCCGTCCATGATCGCGTCTCCCGCCAGCCGCGCGATCGCATCGGCGTCGCGCACACCGAGGTTCAGTCCTTGCGCTCCGATGGGCGGAATAACGTGGCCTGCCTCGCCGACGAGGGCAATTCTGCTCACCCCGAAACGATCGGCTACTTCAACGCCAAGCGGAAATACCCCGCGCGGTCCGTCGATGTGGACCGTGCCGACAATGTAGTGCGATTTGCGCGCGATCTCTTCCGACAGGTCTTCATCAGAGGCTGCGCGAATGCGCTCGGCTTCCTTGGCTGTGCAAACCCATACCAGGCTGGAACGAGAACCCGGCATCGGCACCAGTGTGAAGGGGCCGCTTTCGGTATGAAATTCGGTCGAGACGTCGTGATGCGGGCGCGTATGCGAGAAATTCAAGGCTACAGCGAATTGCGGCAGCGAGCGCTTCGCCATTTTTATGTTCGCAGCGGTGCGGCAGATCGAATGACGGCCATCTGCAGCAACGATGAGCTTGGCCGAAAGGCTTCGCCCATCGGGCAGAACAACGGACGCGCTGTCGTCGTGCAGCGTAACGGCGCTCGCCGGCTGCGCGACGATTTCAAGATTTGTCTGCCGCGCGGACGTCTCGCGCAGGATCGCAAGCAGATCTTCGTTCGCGATATTGTGGCCGAATGCGTTGAGGCCGAGTTCGCGGGAATCGAAGAGAACTTCCGGCGTTCGCACCAGCCGCCGGGTTCCATCGGCGAGACGCAACCGGCGCAGGGGAGCAGCCTTGTCAACGATGGCTTGCCAGATTCCGATTGCGGAAAGAATGTCGGCCGAACTGCCGAGCAGGGCGGTGGTGCGGCGATCTTCGTGCTGCGGACTGGGCGCAAGCAGCATGGTCCGCAATCCACGCTTTGCGAGCGCAATCGCGGCGATCAATCCCGCCGGGCCGCCACCAACGACGATGACGTCGAATTCGTTTTCGTCCCGATTCATCGATCCGATCCGCCTGAGAGCAGGCTGAACCAGAACATATCGCAAAGGAACGCTATTGCGAATGCGGCTTTAAGCGCTCCGCTTGCTCGCGACCCGGCATAGCTGCATGTTTACCCCGCCGCATGCGATCCGCTGCGGGAATCCGCCGGAAACGCACGAAATGAGCTTGCCGCTGTTTAGCTGGATCACCGATCCCTCCGCATGGGTCGCGCTGATTACCCTGACCGTGCTCGAGATCGTTCTCGGGATCGACAACGTGATCTTTATCTCGTTGCTGGTGGCGCGCCTGAGCAAACAAACGGCGAAGCGCGCGCGGCAGATCGGCCTCAGTCTTGCGCTGATCTTCCGGATTGCGCTCTTGTTTCTGCTGACGTGGATCATCGCGCTGAAGGAGCCGGTATTTTCGCTGTTCGGTCACGGGTTCTCCTGGCGCGATATCGTGCTGTTCGCGGGCGGCGTGTTCTTGATCGTGAAAGCGACGCAGGAACTGCATTCCACCGTTGAAGGAGAAAGCAGCGAAAAAGGCCCGTCCGCGGCCAATACGGCATTCTGGGCCATCATCTTCCAGATCGTTGCTATCGACCTAGTATTCTCGGTCGATTCCATCATCACCGCGATCGGCCTTGCCGACGACATCGAGATCATGGTGATCGCGGTGCTGATTGCGATCACGATCATGTATGCCGCGTCCGGTTATATCTCGGACTTCATTTCGCGCCATCCCACGACGAAAGTTCTGGCGCTGGCCTTT
>CAUJKG010000223.1 GCA_963205465.1 Pseudomonadota bacterium
ACTCGAAGCGCGCGGGATGCCGGGGAGCCGGCGTGTTCGCGGTGACTGCCAATATCCGTGTGCTTCTTACCACTCGCACACGGAGCCGGAGCACGCTTTCGCACTCCGGCATCCCGCGCCGCCCTCGCTGATCCCGAGGGGGACGTCCGGACCAGCCGCGCGCGGGGTCGCTTGCCCCCGCGATGGAAACTCTGCCTGCCCGAAATTCGGTCACTTCGCGGAAAAGAGGGGCAAGGAAGCGGTTTGCCTACCCGGGTATGGGCCGGCAGGTTCCCGCCTGCCATCCGGTGAAATCCTGGAAAAAATATTTCAGGTGAGCGGGAACGAAAGGCTTTTCCCGCGAATTGAACCAAATCCGAGCGAGTAAGCTTGCGTGCCGATAGGGGTTTTCTGCGCCTTGACGTTGCCTCAAATATCGAGTCACCTCGGCCCGCAACTGGGTTTGGCTGGCCTTGATACGACGCTCCTGTTTTGGGGCTATCTGCAAGACACTTCCCAAAACTCGGATTGTTACGGCGCCCACGATGGTCGGGGGCGGCGACGACCGCACTAATGGACGTGCGTTTCAAGGAGGCCGTTAATGGCTACTGGTACCGTGAAGTGGTTCAACACCCAAAAGGGCTTTGGTTTCATCCAGCCGGATGACGGCGGCAAGGATGTGTTCGTGCACATCTCGGCCGTGCAGCGCGCAGGCTTGCAGACTTTGAACGAGGGACAGAAGGTCTCGTTCGATATCGCTACCGAGCGCGGCAAGGCAGCGGCGGCGAACCTCAAGGCGTCTTAAGCCTGCTTCCGAGCCAAGAACGAAAGAACCCGGCGTGAGCGCTCACGCCGGGTTTTTTTATGCGCCGCCGGAATCGCGAATGCTAAAAAGGCGAAGCCGCCGGTGACAAACACCGGCGGCTTGCAAAAACAAAAAAGCCAGCCGTGCGGCTGGTCAGTGTGTCGTCTCCCGTAATTTGGCGATTTCCTCCTTGAGCGAAAGCTTCCGCCGCTTCAATTCGGTGATGCGCAGGTCATCTCCACCCGGACTGATCCGCTCGGCTTCGATTTCCCGCTCCAAGGCACGATGTTTGCGCTCAAGCTCCGTCAAATGCGATTGAATCGACATGGATATCGTACTCTCCCTGGTTGCAGTTCGAGACAAGGAAGGGTGCCACTACCGCGACAGGAAGTCGATCAGAACCTTCTGGGAGCGGCGCAGCATTTCCACCGGCTTGGTATAAAAATAGAAAACGGCTGTATTGGGCCGCCACGCTTGCGAGGGTTCCGCCGCGGCGCGATACTGAACATCCGGCGCGCGTGGCGCAGCCTAAATGCGGCGATGGAATGACGCGGGAAGAAGAACGCGAGCTGAATCTCGAACTCGAACGCCTGAAGCAGGAACATCGCGATCTCGACACCGCCATCGATGCGCTGCTCGGGACCGCCGGGCACGATCGCATTCAGGTGCAGCGGTTGAAGAAGCGCAAGCTCCTGATGCGCGACCGCATCAGCATGATCGAGGATCAGCTGTTTCCCGACATCATCGCTTAAATCGAAGACGGCGCGTCAGATCGCCTTGAGCAGATTCTCGGCGCTGGAAACCTCGGCCTTGGAGGCAACTTCCTCGACATTGAGGACCTTCACCACGCCGTCTTCGGCGTAAAGCGCATAACGGCGCGAGCGCACCGGACCCATCATGCGTTCGCTGCCGTTGAAGTCGAGGCCGATCGATTTCACGAAGTCGCCGTTGCCGTCGGCAAGGAATTCGACCTTGCCCGGATTGGCCTTGGCCCAGGCCCCCATGACATGCACGTCGTTCACGCCGGTGACCGCGATGGTGTCGACACCCTTCGCCATGAACTGGTCGGCGTTCGCGATGAAGCCGGGCAGATGATTGCGTGAGCAGGTCGGCGTGAAGGCGCCGGGAACGCCGAACAGCACGACTTTTTTGCCGGCGAAAATCTCCGCTGCAGTTTTCGGCTTGATGCCGTCCGCCGTCATGACTTGAAACGTTGCTTCGGGAAGCTTGTCGCCGACCTTGATCATTCTCTCGTCGTCCTCGTGAATCATTCGCCGGGAATCCCCGGCACGGGCGCATCCTAGCGCATGATCTCGAAAAGTGTGAGGCGATCAGTCGAGGGGTAATTGCGCTTCGATGGCCTCGTCGCCGGCGACCAGCGTCAGGCGAATGCGCGGCGGAATTTCCGCCTTGCCGAGCCGCGAGCCCTCGAGCGGGATCGCGAAGGTGACGTGTCCCGCATCGTTCGAAAGCAGGGTGGGCAGCGCGAAGGTCCATTCCTCGTCCGGCCCTTCGGCAAAGAGATCGAGTTTTCCAACCGTGCGCGCCAGCGCCGTCACGATGATGCGGCTGTCCTTGCCGGCGGGATCAGCGCCGCGTTCGACTTTCGCCGCAAGCACCGCAAGCGAACGAGGCTTTGCGCGGTCCTGCAGCGCGGGTACGCGCTGTATGGCTTCGGCGAGCGCGGGCTCGTCGTCCTCGCCAACTTTTACGGAAAGCGAAAGCGTCGCCTCCGCGGGAATGCAAAGTTTTGCGCAGGTAGCGAAGTCGAACTTCAAGTGAAGCACTACCGGCTTCGATGCATCCTTCGGGTGAATGTGTAACGGGAAAATCACGCGCTCTTCGTAGCCGATCGAAGTCTGCCCGCTGCCGTCGATGATGCGCTTTGGGGCAGGATAGAATACTTCCACGCTGGCGACATTCTCTGAGCCGCTCCAGTCGAAGCGCGGGGGAATGCCGGCGTCGCCCGGATAGCGCCAATAGGTTTTCCAGCCGGAGGTCAGCACGATCTCGACCCCGCCCCGGAAAACTGGCGCGGAATTTGTATTGTGTAAGCCGGAGGCGAGCAGCCGCACGCTGGCCTCGCCGGCCCGGATCGCATCGGACGAAGCAGCCCGCGCATGGCCTGCGGCAAATGCCGCGAGCGCTGCGGAAAGAAGCAAGGAACCTATTCTGTGCAGGCGCATTTTTTTACCAGGTGGCCAAGCGTAAACACCAATTCCGGCAGGAGCCCAAGAGGGAGTACAAGCACGAATGCGTGAATATGTCCGGCCCAATGCCGCATTTTACTCCCGCCGCAGCTCGGATAAGTTCTCCTCCATGAAGATTGCCCGCGAATCTTCCAAGACCCCGAATAACGGCTATCTCGACGGACAGGTTCTGGTCGCGATGCCGACGATGCAGGACGAGCGCTTCAGCCGCTCGGTCATCTATCTCTGCGCGCATTCGTCGGAAGGCGCGATGGGCATCGTCGTCAATCAGCCAGCGGCCGACATTCGCTTTTCCGATCTTTTGGTACAGCTCGATGTCATTCCCGGCGAGGGGCTGATCGAACTCCCCGGTCAACGCGAGGCGGTTCGCGTGCTCAAGGGCGGGCCGGTGGAAACGCAACGCGGTTTCGTCTTGCACAGCGCCGATTATTTCATCGAAGATTCCACCTTGCCGATCCAGGGCGGCATCTGCCTCACGGCAACGCTCGACATTCTGAAAGCGATCGCCAACGGCAGCGGTCCGCAGAGCGCGGTGCTCGCGCTTGGTTATGCCGGCTGGGCGCCGGGGCAACTGGAGAGCGAAATCCAGGCCAATGGCTGGCTCAACTGCGAAGCGGACGCGTCACTTATCTTCGGTGCACCGGCTGAAGATAAATACGATCTCGCGATGAAAAAGATCGGCATCGATCCGGCCAAGCTGTCCTCGGAGTCCGGTCACGCCTGAATAGAAATTTCAGGTCGCCGGTGCGCGCGTAGTGCGCGTACGTGCGCGCTCTTTCGGTTCCGGCGCGATCAGTTTGCGCGCCTCTTCGGCCGTCATCGGCTCGCCGAAAGCAAAGCCCTGCACGAACTCGCAGCCGATCTGATAAAGCTCGACCGCGTCGGAATCGGTTTCCGCGCCTTCGGCGACCACGTCCATGCCGAGATCGTGGGCAAGCTGCACGATAGAGCGCAGGATCACAGGCCGCGCGCCGCGCCGCGCGCCTGAGCCCTTCACGAATTGCTGGTCGATCTTGATGGTATCGAACGGAAAGCGCTGGAGGTAAGCGAGCGAGGAATAGCCGGTGCCGAAATCTTCGAGCGAGAGGCCCGCGCCAAGCTCGCGGATTTTCTGGAGCATCTGTGCCGCAAGCTCCGGATTTTCCATCACCAGCGACTCGGTCAGCTCCAGCTTCAAGGTGCCCGGCGCAAGCGTGTGCCGCGACAGCACGCCCTTCACGTCCTGAATGAGATCGTGACGCATCAATTGCCGCGAAGAGATATTCACGCTCAAGAACAGCGGCGTGATGCTGACTGCGGAGCGCTGCCAGATCGCAAGCTGACGTGCCGCGCGTTCCAGCGCGAAACGGCCGAGATCGACGATGATGCCGGTCTCTTCCGCGAGCGGAATGAACTCGGCGGGACCGAGGCGGCCGAGCTTGGGATGATGCCATCGCATCAGCGCCTCGAAGCCCGCGATGGCGCGATCCTCGAGCCGGATGATGGGCTGGAACATGATGATGATTTCGTCGCGCTCCAGCGCTTGGCGCAAGTCCGCTTCGAGTGCCACGCGATCGACCTTGTTGGTGCGCATCGAAGGCTTGAACACCTCGATGCGGTCGTTGCCGGCCTGCTTTGCGGCATGCATGGCAAGCTCGGCGTTTTTCAGCGCCTCGTTGCGCTCCTTGGTCTGGCCGTCGATGAGCGCGAGACCGATCGAAGCGGTGAGGAAAATCTGCCGGTCGCCGAAGCCGATGGGCGCGCGCACGCTCCTGCGGATCGTGTCGGAAAAGGCGGTGATGCGCTCGGCTTCGCGTTCGGATAGCAGTACGATTGCGAACTGGTCGCCGGAAATGCGGGCCAGCGTGTCCTGCGGTTTCAGGAGGCGGCTCAAGCGGCGGCTCACCGTGAGCAGGATGGAATCTCCCGCAGCGGTGCCGACCGAGGTGTTCAATTGCTTAAAGCGGTCGAGATCGATCAGGATCAGGGTGGGACGGATCTTTTCGTCGCTCTTCGCGAACTTGATCGCGGCGTCGAGGCGATCGAGGAACAGTTCGCGGTTCGGCAGGCCGGTCAGGTTGTCATGCACCGCGTCCTGCAACAGCCGCTCCTCCGCGACCTTCAATTCGGTGATGTCGTTCATGGTGCCGACGACACGGAGCACTTCGCCGTCGGTACCGACTACGGGCCGCGCGCGTAGCGAGAACCAGAAATAGTGGCCGTCCTCTGCCTTGAGACGGATCGACTGCACGATGCGGCCGCGGCGGTGATCGAGAATGCCGTCGAGCGCCAGCCGGATGCGGTCGCGATCGGAAGGATGCACGAATTCGAGCCAGGACTGCGCATCGGTTTCGAGCGCGCCTCGTTTGAGGCCTAGGATCAGTTCCGCTTCGGGGCTGACGAAAATCCGGTCGCGGATCACGTCCCAGTCCCAGACCACTTCGCCGGCACCCGTCACCGCAAGCGCGCGCCGCTCGACGTCGCTCATCAAGCCTTCGGCGGAAACGCCGGCAAAGGCATGCTGCATGACGGTGAAGCCGATCAGCATCACGATCAGCTC
>CAUJKG010000224.1 GCA_963205465.1 Pseudomonadota bacterium
GCGGGCTGGACGCCTTATGATGGCATGACCGTCACGGGCTGGCCGGTCGGCACCGTCGTGCGCGGCGCGATCGTGATGCGCGACGGCCAGCTTCTCAAGAAGGGGCAGGGCCAGCCGGTGCAATTCCTCGAGGCGCTGCCAAGCGGGACCTAGTCGTGACGTTCGAAACGCGGCTTTTGTAATTGTCATTCCGGGTTCGATGCTTCGCCGCGTCCGGAATGACAATGACCGATCGAGCCTGGTCAATCCCCTGCGACGAAGAACTGCCATCTGCCGTCCGGCGAAATCCCCGCGCGGAAGAACACATACGACCCGAATTTCTGCATCTCGCGGAAGTCATAGGCGGTGACGAGCCGGAATAACTCAACGCGCTGCTCGGGCGTGAGCTTCTCCAGCTGCATCGCGTGGAAGTAAGGCCACACGAACATCTCCTGCGCGCTGCCCTTGTCGAGATGCACGAACGGCATCTCCAGCACCTCGATCAGCGTGGAAAGCACTTCGAGGCCGTCGCTATCGGGAAAAGATTTTTTCCACAACGCCGCCGCATCGGTATCGCCGCCGAATGAGATCAGCGTCTGGTTCGCCTTCACGATGGCCGCGACTTTGGCGAGATCGCCGCTGCGGGCTGCCGCGAGGATTTCCTCGCGCCGCTGGCGCACGAGATCTGGCAGGCGCGACAGATCGCGGATCACTTCTGCAGTCGCCGGCTGGTGCTTTGCGGCCTTGGCCTGCGCTTCGGGATCTCGGATCGTCTCGGTTTTCACCTTGTTCTGCGCAAACGAAGGCAGGGCCGCGAGCGCACCGGCAAGGAGTGCAAAACCTAACGTACGAACTGCGTGATTCATGGTTCCCCGCGATTGCTGCGGGGACATTCTAGCCCGAATGGCGGCAGAAGCGGGAACTACTGCCGGTTGCCCGGAATGGTGAATTCGCCGCGGCGGATGCGGTCGCTCAGGCCCTCGGCATACTGCGCCGCGGCTTCCTCGCCATAGGTCGAGACCAACTCGTTGATCGCAGTGAACAGTGCCACCTGCGCCAGGCAGTCGCCGTCGATGCCGTCGAGCCGGGCTTCCTCCCAGGCTTCATTGAGATAGCCGAAAGCGGCGCGGCGCTCGTCTTCCGAGGCCGGTTCCGCGACTTTGCCGATTCGCAATGGCGTGGAGCTACGCAAAAGAATTCCCCCGCAGGCGTAGGACTTGTCGGTGCCCAGCGTTGTTTACACATCTTAACGGCAAGCCCGAGTTCCGTCGCCACGGACCTTTAAAGAAGGTTAACGCCGGAATCCGCTTTTGAATTCAATTGCCGTAGCGGAGCGCGATATCGCGCGAAAGCCGCGCGCCTTCGTCGAGAAAACGCTGGATTGCGACGCGGGCCGCCGGCGTGCAGGTGCGGTAGGTCTGTTCGTAGGAGTTGTAGCCGCGGTTGAAACTGGTCACGAGCAACGCGCGCTTGTCGCCGGGAAGTGCAGCGGCATCGATCAGCGTCTGCATTTCCACGCGCCACTGACCCTGTTCCGCGCCCCCGCAGAGCGGACGCAGATAATGAAGCGCGCCGAGAATCTCGGAGAGGTGGATCAGGTCGGCCTCGTAGGCGGCCGCGCGCCGCGGCGCCTGCGCATGCAGCGGCGCTACGCCGAGCAGGAAGAACGTAAGGAGAAGGTAAGGAACGCGCCGCATCACGGAAAGCGATATGCGCCGGTTCGGAGGAGCCCGCAAGCGCGAAGCGGAATCATGCTCAATCGAACAGATAAGCGCCAAATCTGATTGAGCGCAGTTGGATCAGATTGTAGCCGCGAGAAACACGCGCTCGGCGGCGCGTGCGGACTCGAGCAGACCCTCGGTCGCATCGAGTGCGCCGATCGCATCGAGTTCGAACCAGCCGACTTCGCTCGCTTCCGGCCCGGTCTGCGCTTCGCCGGCAACCAGACGCGCCGCGAAAACCGAAATCACATAGCGCCGGCCGGGCAGCAGAACTTCGCGTTCGCCGGCTTTGGCGATGAGCGCGATTTCGAGCGAGACTTCCTCGCGCACTTCGCGGATGGCGGCGGCTTCCGCGCTTTCGCCAGGCTCGATTGAGCCGCCGGGAAAGCTCCATTTGAACGGCGGCTTGGTGCGCTTTGCCAGGAGCACCTTGCCGTCGGCGCGGAAGATCGCGGCGCTCGCGGCGAACAGCGTTTCTATGACGGCCTCCGCGTGCGCAGCACCTTGCCGGGATTGAGGATGCCGGAGGGATCGAGCGTCTGCTTGATCGCATGCATCAGGCCGAGCGCGACCGGGTCTTTCGCTTTCGCCAAGAGATCGCGCTTGAGCACGCCGATGCCATGCTCGGCGGAAATCGAACCTTCGTACTTCGCGACGATGGAATGAACCGCTTCGTTGAGCATGGTCCACTTGGCGAGAAACTGTTCCTTGTCGGCGCCGAGCGGCTGGCTCACATTGTAATGCAGGTTGCCGTCGCCGAGATGGCCGAAGGCGACGACCCGCGCGCCGGGAATGACCGTTTCGACCTTCGCCGAGGCTTCCGCGATGAAGGCCGGCACGCTCGATACCGGCACCGAGATGTCATGCTTGATCGAACCGCCTTCGGGCTTCTGCACGTCCGACATCGCGGTGCGCAGCTTCCAGAGCTGGTTTCGCTGCTCGAAACTTTCGGCAAGCGTCGCATCGATGACGAGCGACTGCTCGATGCCGTCGCCGAGCAGCGTTTCCATCAGTTCGCGCGTGCGCGTTTCGTCGTCGCCGAAGATTTCCGCGAGCACGTACCACGGATGCGGTGAGGAAAGCGGATCGCGCGCGCCGGGCAGG
>CAUJKG010000225.1 GCA_963205465.1 Pseudomonadota bacterium
TGCACAACGATGCGAAGTAGAGGAATTACAACATCCACCGGCTTTGGCTATTGTCGGACAAAGTCGCTTGGCAGGAAACGATAAGTGTCCCTACATAGGGCTGGAAGACGCTACGGAAACCACGAACATGGCCGGCCATCATCACCACCATCACGATCATGTCGGTGACAGATCGCAACAGAACGAGCGCGCACTCTGGCTCGCGCTGATCCCTACCGCGCTGTTCATGGTTGTCGAGGTCGGCGGGGGAATCCTGACGAAATCGCTGGCGCTGCTTTCGGACGCGATGCACATGGCCACCGACGTTTTCGGCGTCGCGATTGCCATTGTCGCGATCCGGCTTGCGCGCCGTCCGCCGGATTTGCGGCGCACCTTCGGATACGAGCGGCTGGAAATTCTCGCCGCCATCGCCAACGCCGTCATTCTTTTCGGCGTCGGCTTCTATATTTTGTTCGAAGCCTATCAACGCCTGAACCACCCGCCGCAAATTCAGTCAGGCGGCATGCTCGCAATCGCGGTGCTGGGTCTTTTCGTCAACGGCTTTGCGATGTGGGCGCTGTCTTCAGGAAAAGACGACAGCCTGAACCTGAAAGGTGCCTATCTCGAAGTCTGGAGCGATTTCATCGGATCGCTCGGCGTAATCGCGGCAGCGATCGTCATCCGCTTTACCGGCTGGACCATCGTGGACACCCTCGTCGCGATTGCGATCGGCCTATGGGTTGTGCCCCGAACCTGGATCCTGTTCCGGGACGCCGCCAATATTCTGCTCGAAGGGGTGCCGCGCAACATCAAGCTGGAAGATGTGCTGGCAACCATGTCCGGCGCGAACGGCGTGACCGACGTCCACGATCTTCACGTATGGGCCCTCACCGGCGGCCGCATCTGCCTTACGGCTCATGTCGTCGCCGAAAGCCGCGCGCAGGATTATGAAACCCTTATCGCCGAACTGAACGAAATTCTGCACGAGCGTTTCGCCATCGGCCACGTCACGATCCAGTACGAGCGCGCGCCCTGCCCGGATGCCGCGCAGGGACATCGCTTTCTGTAAGCGTCACGCGCTCGTATGCAGCGTCTTGAGCGTGCCTTCGTTGCCGCAATAACGATGCCAGCCGCTCGCGTCCGGTGCGTGCTCCAGATCGTATTTGCAGATGTGCTTGCTCTCGCAAAATGCGCAAACCCTCTGCAGGTCCTTCCACACCGGCGGCCATTCCGCCTGGACGACGGAAGCATCGATGCCTTCCTGGGACATACGCTGCGGCAACAGCGACGGATTGAACGCGCCGTCGTTCTCCAGGCGATAGAGATCGGCGGCGGCCACCCCGATATCGCGCGCAATGACCTCCATGTCGTGAGCATCGACCCGATCCAGATCGGAGCGGGCGAAGAAGTGCCCGACACGACTAAAAAAGTCTCTGATTTCATGCATCATGCGGTGGTCCTCCCAACTGTCCCGGAACATGACCGAGCAAATCTCTGCCTACATTGCAGCAAATCAAAACCCGTTAGATCGCCATGGAGTGCCGGGTCTCCTTTTCCTCGAGATAACGGTCAAAAATACTTGCGACGACACGCGCGAAGGGCTTTCCCGTCGCGGTTACTTCGATGCGGCGGCCGGAGCGGCGCGCCAGCCCCTGCACCGCGAGCAGATCGACCCGCGCGAGTTCGCGCGAGAAGATCGTCGGCAGTCCGTGCTTCTCGACCAGCGCGTCGAGATCCACCCAGAAATCGCACATCAGCCGCTCGATGATTTCCGCCCGCAACTGGTCTTCCGCGGACAGCGAAATGCCGCGCACCGTCGCAAGCCTGCCGTAACGCACTTCCGTGGCATAAGCCGCCGTAGCGGGATGGTTCTGGGCATAGCCTTGCGGAAAGCGGCTGATGGCGGACGCGCCGAGGCCAATCAATCCCGCGCAGGCATCGTCGGTGTAGCCTTGAAAATTCCGGTGCAGCGAACCGCGCCGCGCGGCGATCGCGAGCGCATCGTCCGGAAGTACGTAATGGTCGATCCCGACCTGGACATAACCGAGATCGAGCCAGGCTTTCTGCGCGGCCAGCGCCTGCCGATAGCGCTCGTCCACATCGGGTAAGACTCGTTCGTCGATCAGACGCTGCTGCTTCTTGAACCAGGGAACATGCGCGTAGCCGAAGATCGCCACCCGCTGCGGCTGCAGCCGTGCCGCCAGCGTCGCGCTGAACTGAACATCTTCAATGGTCTGGTGCGGTAGACCGTACATAAGATCGACGCCGATATTCTGGATGCCGGCAGCACGCACCTGCTGCACCGCGGCTTCCACCACCGCGAAGGGCTGCACGCGGCCAATGGCCTTCTGCACCTGTTCGGAAAATTCCTGCACGCCGAAGTTCGCGCGGTTGATGCCGATCTGCGCGAGCGTCTTCGCCGTCCCGGACTCCATCCGCCGGGGGTCGAGCTCGATCGCATGCTCCGCAAGGCGGCCCAGATCGAAATGCTTTGCCAGCGCCCGATAAAGCCGCTGAAAACCGCCGGTGCCGACGATGGACGGCGTGCCGCCGCCCCAGTGAATGCGGCTGACCTTCTTGGCGCCGGAAAGCCTGGCGACGTTGGCGATTTCCGTCAGCAGATCTTCTATGTATTGCTCGACCGGCTCCTGCCGCCGCGTCGCATGCGTATTGCATCCGCAATAATGGCAAAGCTCGGCGCAAAACGGCACATGAAGATAGAGCGACAGGTCGGCATAGGCCGGCAACGCCTGCAACCATTTCGTCTGGATATCGGCGTTGACGGCCGGCGTGAAGTTCGGCGCGGTCGGATAGGAAGTATAGCGCGGCACCGCCTGCCCGCCTGCATATCCAGGCGAGGCTGCCTCACTTTGCAGCGCCGGCGCTTTACTAAACGCGCGGACGTCCGTTGTTCCTGTTCCCGTGCCCACGGCGACCGCTCATATCCAGCCCGGCACCGGCTCCAGTGCGAGATTATCGTTCACGGCCTGCACGCCGGAGATATTCTCGATCGCGACGCGAACCGCATTGCGTTCGGCGTCGGTGCGAACGATGCCCCACACATCCACCACGCCGTCATGCACGGTGACGTTGACCAGGAGCGGATTGGCCCAGGTTTCCTCTTCCAGGCCTTTCTGTATTTTCTGCCTGATCTGCTCGTCGCCGAGCGGCCGCTGCTCCTTGAGCGGCGCGGACGCAATCGCCTGCACCAGATTCCCGCGCGTCACGATGCCGGCAAGCTTGCCGTTATCCAGCACCGGCACCCGCTTGATGCCGTGCCGCTCGAACAGCCGCGCAATTTCGGAAAGCGGCGTATCGGGAGTCACGCAGATGACATCGGTGGTCATCACGTCCTTAGCCTTGTTGGCGTGCGACTTCGCGTATTCCTGCGCGAGCTGCCAGTTGCTCGTGAAGAGCGAAAGCCACCAGGAGCGGTGCTTTTCCGTACCGATTTCGGCGCGGCGGATGAGATCGCCTTCGCTCACGATGCCGATCACCTTGTTCGCCTGATCGACGATCGGAAGCGCACTGATGCGATTTTCCGTGAGAATAACCGCCAGCTCCCGGACCGACATTTCGCCGTTGCCGGTTTTCACCGGAGAAACCATGACATGCTTTGCTTGCATGAAACCCTCCTGTAGTCCTTTGAAAATCATCCGGCTGGCGCAGTTCGAACGCCTTGATGCCGGTCAAATGCACCGCGTCAGAGCCGCTCCACCGAAGTGACGCGATACGCGTGGATGAAGTCTCCTTCACGAATGGAAATATATTCCCCGGTGACGAAGCGTTCGCTTTGCAGATTGATGCCGGCTTCTTCATCGTTGTCGCCGGCAATATCGTAGCGGAAGTACCAGTTGCCGCCGGGACCATGGAGCAGATGCCCGACATCCTTGTCGTCGGCGCGAAACCTCACGACGCGGCAATTGTCGCGATGCGCCTTCCACAGATGCGCATCGAAACGCTTTTCCTCATCGAGCGGCGCGGTGATCAGATATCCGGTGCGGGCATCGCCAGCAGGGTGTTGCGGCTCGCGTGCAAGCTCCAGCCTGATCTGATGAAAAGCCCGCGGCAGAGACATGACTGGCCTCATCCGTTCAGGAATGCATGTTCCGCAGCGCCGCGCGGCTCTTGAGGCGCACCTTGCGCGAGCTCGGCAGTTCGATCAGCGCCCTGCGCTCCATGCTCGAGAACGTGCGCGACACCGTCTCGATGGTCAGGCCGAGATAATCGGCAATATCCTGCCGCGACATCGGCAGCACGAACTCCGATTGGTTCTCCGAGCGCTCCGACATCTCCGCTAGGAACGATGCCACGCGTTCCTGCGCGCTGGAGCGGCCGAGCAGGATCATCTGGTCGTGAACGTGGTCGAGTTCGCGCGCGGTGATCTGCCAGAGTTCACGCGCGATGGCGGCGTCGGTTTGGGCGAGCGCCGTCAGCGTGGCGCGCTTCACCGCGAGCACGACCGTATCCGCCATCGCCTCGGCGGAGAAACGGTGATTCGCGCCGGATTCGATGCCGAAAACATCGCCGGGCAGATAGAACGCGCCGATCTGGCGGCGGCCGTCGTCGAGAAGCTTGTAGGTGCGGACGGAACCGCTCAGGATTTTGTAGACATATTCCGCCGGCTCGGCCTGCCCATAAATCTCGGCATTGCGGGAAAATGGCAGCTTGAGACCCATCAGATCCAGCGAGTTCTGAAAGCCCCGCTGCTTTCCGGCCGGCGTATCGGCGCGGAACGGATAGCTCATTGCAGCGGCGGCTTGGGAAGCTTGCTTGGCTTGAACGAGCATCGGACTCTCCTGTTTGTTAAAGAGAGGATGCGCCGCACTGGAACGGCTATAAATTCAGGCCGATCACCTAAGGGATACTACGTACCGTGTTTTTGCAGAGGAAAGCGCGCTATTTTGGCCGCCAAATGAAAGCTGCAGAAAACGCCGCAGGTCCCGGCCTGTTCCGGTCCCTCGACCGGGTCATGCGAAATCCGTGGTCCCGCTATGCGGCCGTGATTCCAATCGTGGCGCTGGCCTTCGTCGCGCGCGCGATCCTGCAACCGTTCATCGGCAACGAAGCGTTGTTCCTGCTGTTCATTCCGGCGGTGCTTGCCGCCGCGACTCTCGGCGGATTCGGCGCGGGCACCGCGGCCACGGCGCTGAGCGCGACGGTAGGCGTGATCTTTTTCATCGGTCAGCATCTCGAATTCACGAAACTCATCGCCAATACCGTCGGCTTTGTTCTCTCAGGTCTTGCAATCGCGGCCTTCGGCGGCTGGATGTGGACCACGCGGATCGCAGCAAGCGCGCGCGAAGCGCATCTCAACTCGATTCTCGACACCGTGCCGGACGCGATGATCGTGATCGACAGCAAAGGCATCATCCGCTCCTTCAGCGCGGCGGCGGAGCGGCTGTTCGGCCACAAGGCGTCCGAAGTCTACGGCAAGAACATCAGCGCCTTGATGCCCTCGCCTTATCGCGAAGCCCATGACGGCTATCTGGAGCGCTACATGCGCACCAGCGAGCGCCGGATCATCGGGATCGGCCGCGTCGTGGTCGGCGAGCGCAAAGACGGCTCGACCTTCCCGATGGAGCTTGCGGTCGGCGAGATGATTTCCGGCCACGACCGTTTCTTCACCGGCTTCGTGCGCGATCTTACCGAGCGGCAGGAGACCGACGCCCGCTTACAGGAACTGCAGGCCGAACTCGTGCACATTTCGCGGCTTTCGGCGATGGGCGAAATGGCCTCGACGCTGGCGCACGAACTCAACCAGCCGCTGACCGCAATCGCCAATTACATGAAAGGTTCGAGCCGCATCGTCAGCGAGCTTCACTCCGACCGCACGCCGATGCTCAAGGCCGCACTGGACAAGTCGGCGGAACAGGCGATCCGCGCCGGTCAGATCATCCGCAGGCTTCGCGACTTCGTCGCGCGCGGCGAAAGCGAACGCTCTATCGACAGCCTTTCCAAGATCATCGAGGAAGCCAGCGCGCTGGCGCTCGTGGGCGCCA
Organism: Pseudomonadota bacterium; assembly: GCA_963205465.1. Classification (GTDB taxonomy): domain Bacteria; phylum Pseudomonadota; class Alphaproteobacteria; order Rhizobiales; family Xanthobacteraceae. The sequence goes on from CAUJKG010000225.1 coordinate 5,982, forward strand.
AGGAATCCGGCATCCGCGTTCGCATGTTCTTCGATGCCGAAGGCGATTTCGTATTCGTCGACCGCATTCAGATTCAGCAGGTACTCCTGAACCTGATCCGGAACGCGATCGACGCCATGCGGCAGACGACCCGCAAGGAACTGACGATCACCAAACATGCGCCGGCAGAAGGCATGGTGGTGACCAGCGTTTCCGATACCGGGCCCGGCATCGATCCGGAAATCCGCGACCAGTTGTTCCAGCCCTTCGTGACCACGAAATCCGACGGCATGGGCGTCGGTCTTTCCATCTCACGCACGATCATCGACGCGCATGGCGGCAAGCTGTGGGTCGACGACAACCCTAGCGGCGGCGCCATCTTCCGTTTCAGCCTGCCGGTCGCGCATAATATAAAGAACGATGCCAATGTCTGACGCACCCACCATTCACGTCATCGACGACGACGATGCCGCCCGCGACTCGCTGCAATTCCTGCTCGAGACCGCCGGGCACCGCGCCCACACGTACGAAACCGCCGAATCTTTCATGAGCCAGCTGCCACGGGAAGAAAACGGCTGCGTCATCACCGACGTGCGCATGCCCGGCATGAGCGGCATCGAACTCCTGAAAATGCTCAAAGCGCGCGAATTTCCCTTCCCCGTTATCGTCATCACTGGCCATGGCGACATTCCGCTCGCAGTCGAAGCCATGCGCGAAGGCGCGTCGGATTTTCTCGAAAAGCCATACAACGACGAAGCACTGCTGCAATCGATCGCGCGTGCGCTCGGCGCTTCCAAGTCGGCCGCGAAGACGGACGAAGCGAAAGCCGAGATCTTGCGGCGCATCGGAGAACTCTCGGGCCGCGAAACGGAAGTCATGGCAGGACTCGTCGCGGGAAAATCGAACAAGGTGATCGCGATCGATCTCGAGATCAGCCCGCGCACGGTCGAAATCTACCGCGCCAACGTGATGTCGAAGATGAATGCCGACAGCCTGCCGGCGCTGGTCCGGATGGCCATCGCCGCGGGGTTCCCGGAGAGCCGTTAGGATTCTAGAGTTGTCCAAGATCAAGGCGCCGGGCGCCTGCGGACGACACCTGGAGCCATGAGCGGAAAAAGCAAAGAAGAGCAGCGGGCGGACAGGCAGGCGCTGAAACGATTGATCGGAGCCCAGGCGCGGCCGCTTTCGCAGAGCGCGTGGCTTTCGGTCCTTGCCTCTCTCGTGCTGCTCGCGGAACTTTTCTGCGTCGCGCTCAGTATCGAAACTCTGCTCCGCGCACCTGCGCTCGGCGCGATCCTTCCCTATCTTGGCGGCTTCGCAGGCTTGGTGCTTGCACGGATCGTCATCGAAAGCGCATCGGCGGCGATTGCCGCGCGGGCAGCCGAGGAAGTGCAGGAACGCACACGGAGCGAGCTGACCAACGCGATCGCCAGAATTTCTCCGCTCGATAAAAAACGTCCGCATGCCGGCGAGATCGCGACCTTGATGACGACGCATGTCGACGCGCTCGGACCTTATCTGTCGCGCTACCGCCCGGCGCGGCTGCGCGCGGCGATCATCCCTGTCGCCGTGCTTTTGACGACGGCTTACTTCTCCTGGGTCGCCGCGCTGGTGTTGCTCTCCACCGGCCCACTGATCCCGGTCTTCATGGCGCTGATCGGCATGCAGGCACAAGCTGCGAGCGAACGACAGCTGAAAGAAATCGGCACCATGAATGCCGCTCTTCTCGACCGCATCAAGGGGCTCACGACGCTGCGGCTGTTCGACGCCGTTCCTTACGCCACCGCGACGCTCTTGCGCGAAGGCGAAGACATCCGCGCCAGAACCATGGCGGTGCTGCGGATCGCGTTTCTTTCCTCCGCGGTGCTCGAATTGTTTGCCGCGGTCGGCGTTGCGTTTGCCGCGGTCTATGTCGGCTTCAACCTGCTCGGCATCATCAGCTTCGGTGCTTACGGCGAACTCACCTTATTCGGAGGCCTCTTCGTCTTGATGATCGCGCCGGAATATTTCCGGCCGCTCCGCGATTTTGCCGCCGCCTATCACGATCAGGCAGCGGCGCGCGCGGCAAGCGACGAGATCGAAAAAGTGCTCGGCAGCCAATGGCTGGCCCTCGCGCCGCGCGGCGAGACGGTCGAAGCGTGTACGTCCGTTTCCGCCGATAACGTCTCGGTCGCGCTCGGCGGCACGGTGATCCTTCCCGCCTTCTCGCTCGACATCGAAGGCGGCGAGCAGATCGCCCTCGTAGGGCCGAGCGGAAGCGGAAAGTCGGTGTTGCTGGCTTTGCTGGCAGGACTGATCGCGCCCTCGACCGGCAAAATCCTCTTCAACGGCAAGCCGGATACGACCTGCAGGATCGCCTGGCTCGGTCAGCGTCCCGCCTTCATGCAAGGGAGCCTTGCCGCGAACCTCACGATGAACCGGCTGGACGCGGATCGCGCCGCTTTCCCTGCAGCGCTCGAACTTGCGCAGGCCGGCGAGATCGTCGCAAGACTGGACCGCGGCCTCGACGAAATCCTGCGGGAAAACGCCTCCAATCTTTCCGGCGGCGAAGCGCAACGCCTCGCCATCGCGCGCATCGCGCTGACCAAAGCCGATTTCATTCTCGCCGACGAACCGACCGAACATCTCGATGCCGCGACGGCGGAGGCCGTGATCGACGGCCTCTTCACACTCGCGCAAGGCAAGACCCTGATCGTGGCGACGCACGACCCACGCATCGTCTCCCGCGCGGCCCGCGTGATCGAGGTGAAGAAGCTCACCGGCGGAAACAAGCTGGAGGCGGCATGAAGCACGCGCTCCATTTCATCGCGATGATGTGGCGCGAGGAATCGCGCTGGATGCTGCTCGGCGCGCTCGCGAGCCTCGCCGCCCTGTTTTCCGCGATCGCACTGCTCGGTCTTTCCGGCTGGTTCATCACCGCGGCCGGTCTTGCCGGGATCGCGGGCATCGGTCTGACCTTCGATTTCTTCAGCCCCAGTTCCGGCATCCGTTTTCTGGCGCTGTTCAGGACTGCAACCCGCTACGGCGAGCGGCTCGCGACCCATGACGCCACCCTTCGCTTTCTCGCCAAACTGCGCGCCAATCTGTTTTCGTCGATTGCCAAAGGCGGCAACGCAAGCCGGCGCTTCCGCAGCAGCGAATTGCTGCAACGCCTGACCGCCGATCTCGACGCCATCGACGCGCTTTATCTTCGTGTCGTTCTTCCAGTGGCGGTGGCCGTGGTGCTCGCGGCTGTTGCCGCAGCATTGCTCAGCATGGTTTCGATGCCTGCGGTGCTGGTCGTGCTCGCCGCCATCGTCGCGAGCGTGCTTGCGATCTATCTCGGCGCGCGCGTCGCGAGGAAATCCGCGCGAAGGCTCGCTATCGGTTCGGAATCCTTGCGCGTTCGCACGATCGACCTGATGCACGCGCAGACCGATCTCGCGCTCGCGGGCGGACTGGAGACGCAGCAAGCGCGGATCGCAAAAGCCGGCCGCTACGTCGCAAACGCCGGAATGAGCCTCGCGCGGATCGAGATCGCCGCTTCCGCGGCCATCGCGCTCATCGGCGCGGGACTGACCTTGTCGCTGCTCGTGATCGGCGCAAAAGCGATAGAGGCTGGCACGGTCGTCGGCCCCCTGATGGCACTGCTCGTGATCGGCGGCTTCGC
>CAUJKG010000226.1 GCA_963205465.1 Pseudomonadota bacterium
CGCAGGGCGTGATCCAGCTCGTCTACGGCAACCCCGCGGAAATCTCGTCCTATCTCATTCCGCATCCCGTGATCCGCAAGATCACTTTCACCGGCTCGACCGCGGTCGGCAAGCAGCTTGCCTCGCTTGCGGGGCTGCACATGAAGCGCATTACCATGGAGCTTGGCGGTCACGCGCCGGCGATCGTGTTCGAGGATGCCAATGTCGATCAGGCGGTGAAGATTTTGTCGGGCAGCAAGCACCGCAACGCCGGGCAGGTTTGCGTCGCGCCGACGCGCTTCCTCGTGCACGAGAAAGTCTATGGTGACTTCGTGGAGAAATACATCGACTCCGTGAAGAAGCTCAAAGTCGGCGACGGTCTCGACAAGGATACGCGCATGGGGCCGCTCGCAAACACACGCCGCGTCGATGCGATGGAGTCCTTCGTCGCCGACGCCGTGCAGAAGGGCGCCAAGATCGAGACCGGCGGCAAGCGTATCGGCAATAAGGGCAACTTCTTCGAGCCGACCGTGCTGACCGGCATCAACCACGACATGAAGATCATGCATGAAGAGCCGTTCGGCCCGCTTTCGCCGATCGTGCCGTTCTCCTCCTTCGACAGCGTGGTCGAGGAAGCGAACCGGCTGCCTTACGGTCTTGCCGCTTACGCCTATACGTCCTCGGCCAAGACCGCAGGCGCGATCGGTGCGGCCTTCGAGAGCGGCATGGTTTCGATCAACCATCATGGTCTCGCGCTTCCCGAAGTTCCGTTCGGCGGTGTGAAGGATTCCGGCTATGGCTCGGAAGGCGGCTCGGAAGCGATCGAAGCCTATCTGAATACGAAGTTCATCTCGCAACTCGGGATTTGAGCTCCGGTTGCGACGCGGTGCTTGTCGCCGCTTGATCTGCAGCACGCCGCGCGAACCCTCGCGCGGCGTGTATCATTTCGGCCATGCGCTGTACGGTTCGATATCGTGGCGCGCAAAGCCGCTGGCCCAAGCCTTGCGCATCTCACGCAAAAGAGAAGTCGGTAGGTAATATGGTAAGGATAGCCCTCCGCTTTGGGAGGGTAGTCTGGTGTTGTTTCTATTTGATCGATCTTGTTGATGAGCGATCTTCATGCATTGAAGCCGGGCGCCTCAGTCGCGGGCTACGATATCATCAGGGTTCTTGGCGCCGGTGGTTTTGGCATCACCTACGAAGCGCAAAGTCCGATTACCGGAAAGCGCGTAGCGATCAAGGAATTTTTCCCGCGCGGGATCGCGTCGCGCGATGGAACGACGCGGATCAGCTTTGACGCCAAAGAAAATGAGATTGTCGCCTGGGCGCTGAAGCGTTTCGAAACGTCGACTACCGACCAGTGCCGGCTGAGCCATCCGAACATCGTCAATGTCATTCACTATGTGAAAGACAATGGCACGGGCTACATGATCATGGAGTATGTCGAAGGCAATACCTTCGAGCATTGGCTTCGCGCTCGCGAAGCATCTCCAAGCGAAAGCGAACTTCGTCCGCTGATCGAGCCGGTGCTTTCCGCGCTCGAATATCTCCATGAGCAGAAACTGATTCATCGCGACATCGCGCCCGACAACATCATGATCAAAAGCGACCATAAGCCGATGATCATCGATTTCGGCGCGATCAAGATGATCGCGACCGAGACGCAGATGCGCTCGAAGGCCAGCCGTTCCTATATGGTCTCGAAGCCGTTCTATTCGCCACCGGAGCAACTCGAGGATGGCGTCAGCCTCGATGCCCGCGCGGACATTTATGCGCTGGCGGCGACAATCTATCGCGCGCTTGCGGGAAGGCCGCCGGCGAACGCCGCGGAGCGCACGCAGAAGATCGCACGCAAGCGCGAAGATCCATATGTGCCGCTTGCGTCAATCGGGGCGGCCGCACCTGCGAGTCTGGTTGCTGCCGTTGACAGGGCAATGTCTTACGACCCGGAGGAGCGGCAGGCCTCGATTGCGGAATTCCGCGATTCGCTGGGATGGGCCGATAGCGAAGAGCCGACGGTTATCGCGCCGCGCGAAGAAGAGTCTTTGGATGCTTCCACAAGATCCGGGCTCGCCGCGTTCGCACGCAGCAGCGGCACGGAGGAGGTGGGGCCGGCAAAGTCGGGCAGGAAGCTGCTTGTTCCCGTGCTTGGTCTTGCAGCCGTCACGGCGATACTCCTTTTTGCCTTCGGACCGCTTGGCTTCAAGAACGCCCCTGTCGAAAAGCCGGAGCGGGTTGCTGTTACGCCGAAAGCGGCCCCTGCAGTCGCACCAACTCCCGCGCCTGTCGCAGCACCGACGAAACAAACTGCACCGCCCGCCGCGCAGAACAAGGCGGACGACAGGCTGCCGCAACAACAGACGCAGCAAATCCCGGCCACCCCCGCGGTCCGGCCGGCGGGCGACACCCGCCGCGCGTTTCTGGTCGAGGAAAATCCGGGCAGCCAGCAGTTCACCAGGATCCCAGGCACCGTGAACTGGCACACCGAGACGGGGTATCCAGCGGCGGGCAAGGCGTCCGAACCCAGCGTGCGGATCGACGTCGATATTCCCGAACGCAAGATGCGGGTGACGATCATCATTCGCCGCAATCGGGATCCCGCGCTTTCGAGCACGCATTCCGTCGAAATGCAGTTCAGCGGGAACGACGGTTTCGGTGGCGTCGCGCAGGTGCCGGTCCTGCGCATGAAGGACAGTGAAGCTGCGCCGGGCGTTCCGCTGGCTGGTATCAGCACTCGCATCACATATAATTTCTTCCTGATCGGATTGTCGGCGACGGAAACCGACCGTGAACGCAATCTGCAGCGGATGAAGACGCTCAACTGGTTCGAAATTCCCATCGTCTACGCTAATGGGCGCCGCGCGGTGGTGACGTTCGAAAAAGGGGCGTCCGGCGAGAAGGTGCTGGCGGAAGCCCTCGCGGCCTAGGGAAATTGATACCTTCTAATTTACCTTCTCCATGACCGCTGCGCGAAGGCCTCGCGCAGCGTGTTATGGTTCCGGCCATGCGCTTTCTGGTTTTCAGTCTGGTTCTGCTCGCCACGATTCCCGCCAAAGCGGAACAATTTTCGCTCCGCTGCGACGACGGGGCCTATGAGCCGTTGTACTTCACCTTCGATACCGAGGCGCGCAAAGCGATCTATGAATCGCCGGCGCAGAAACACCCGCTGCCGGGCACCATCACCCGTTCGATGGGCCGCTCATTTTTGTTCAGTGTGCAGATGATCGGCCCCGAGTTCACCGATTTCGTCTGGAACGACGGCGCGTCGGAAATGCAGATCGGGCTGCGCGGCACGCCGTTCCAGCGCAAGTTCTCCTGCAGCGGCGTTGCGTTGCGGCCGGTCGTGAGCGGCTTCAAGACGCTTTGGCCGAAACAGTAGTTCCCCTCACGTAAACGCGATTGCCGCACTCTCGACCCCGCCGTCACGGCGGGGTAGGGATGGCCGGAACAAGGATCTTTTCGGGCGATGACGGACGATTTGAACGCGCTACCTCCCGGCGCGTCGATCGCGGGATACCAGATCATCCGCACCCTCGGCGCGGGCGGCTTCGGCATTACCTACGAAGCCGGAAGCCCCTTCACCGGCAAGCGTGTCGCGATCAAGGAGTTCTTCCCGCGCGGCATCGCCTCGCGCGGAGAAGGCACGCGCCTCGTCTATGCGCCGAAGGATGCGGAAATCGTGCAATGGGCGCTGCGGCGCTTCGAGACCTCGACGCTCGACCAGTGCCGGCTCACGCATCCCAACATCGTCGATGTCGTCCACTACGTGAAGGACAACGACACCGGCTACATGATCATGGAATATGTCGAGGGCGAAACCCTCGAGCATTGGCTGCGCGCGCGGGGCGACGAGCCGTCGCCGGAGGAGTTGCAACCGCTGCTCGCGCCGGTCTTGTCCGCGCTCGAATATCTGCATGGCGCGAACATGATCCATCGCGACATCGCGCCCGATAACATCATGGTGCGCCCCGACGGCACGCCGATGATCATCGACTTCGGTGCGGTGAAGCTGATCCAGCACGAGACCGAGCTGCGCTCCGAGGCCGGGCGCTCGTTCGCGGTGATGAAGCAGTTTTATTCGCCGGCCGAACAGATCCAGGAAGACGGCGAGATCGATCACCGCGCGGATATCTATTCCTTCGGCGCGGTGCTCTATCGCGCGCTCGCCGGCCAGCCGCCCGCGAGTGCGGAAGCGCGCATGCAGAAACTCGCGCTGGCCAAGTCCGATCCTTACGTCCCGCTCGGCGATTATGTGCCGTCGCTTACGCCGGAATTTTCCGATGCGGTCGACCGTGCACTTGCCTTCGACGCGCGCGATCGCCAGCCGCGTGTCGAAGAGTTGCGTCACGAACTCGGCTGGACGGAGGATGCTGACCACACGATTGCAAATCTGCCGCGCGCCTTGCGCCGCGAAGTCGAGCCCGCGCAGCAGCGCTCGCGTCTGCCATGGATCCTGCCGCTGATCGGCATTGCGGCGATCGCGCTCGGCATCGCTTACAGCAACGGCTTGATTCAATTGCCGACTTTCGGCAGCGAGGTCGTGCAGCAACAGACGCCCGCGCCGAAGCTCGACGATGCGCAGGAAGTCCCTGAGATGCAGGTCAAAACCGAGCCGGACGGGACCGCGCAGGAAGAAGAGCAGGAAGAGACGCCGGGCAAATATCCCAAGCAGTACCGCGGCGAGGTCAGCATCTATCGCGTTGCCGAGACCAATCCTGCCGAGCCGCTCGCCGGTTGCGAGATCGGCCGGTCCACCGCGTTCGGCATCGAGATCGAAGGCACCGCAATGCACATTTCGCACGGCGGTAACACCTACGTTACCGAGATTGCTGCGGACGGAACCTTCAGTTTCGAGAGCGGTGGAATCGGAGGGCTGTTCTCCCGCAAAATGCGCTACAGCGGAAAAATCACGCCGGAAGCCTTGGCGGGCGAGTTCATCGCCACCACTGACCGCGGTTCCTGTTACGGAAAATTGTCGGCAAAGCCGGTCGCCGGATAAGCCGTTCGCGCTGACGTGAAGAGAGTTGTGACTTCGCGAGCGGACAAGGCCACAGGCCGCTGCTAGTATTCATGCGTGGATCACCCTTCCGGGTATCCAGTCGGGGCAAGGGCGATGGCTGTCCAGCAAGATCCGAATGCGCTGAAAACCGGCTCGACCATTGCCGGTTACGAGATTCTGCGCGTCATCGGCTCGGGCGGCTTCGGCATCACCTACGAAGCTGCGAGCCGCGTCACCGGCAAGCACGTCGCGATCAAGGAGTTCTTCCCGCGCGGCATTGCCTCGCGCGAGGAAAGCACGCGCATCGTGTTCGCGACCCGCGACCAGGATATGGTGGAATGGGCGCTCAAGCGCTTCGAAAGCTCGACCACCGAACAGTGCCGGCTGAAACATCCGAACATCGTCGATGTCATTCATTACGTGAAGGACAACGACACCGGCTACATGATCATGGAATATGTCGAGGGCAAAACCCTCGAACACTGGTTGCGCGAGCGCGGCGGCCCGCTTTCCGTCGAGGAAGTCCGCGCAATCATGATGCCGATTTTCGATGCGCTTGAATACCTGCACGCGCAGAGCTTCATCCATCGCGATATCGCGCCGGACAACATCATCATCCGCCCCGACGGCACGCCGAAGATCATCGATTTCGGCGCAATCAAGTTGATCGAGCACGAGACGCAGTTGCGTTCGAGCACCAATCGTTCGTTCGCGATTTCGAAACAGTTCTATTCGCCGCCAGAACAGGTACGCGACAATTCCGGCAAGCTCGACGCGCGCGCCGATGTCTATGCGACCGCAGCTACCATCTATCGCGCGCTCGGCGGCCGGCCTCCGGCGTCTGCCGAGGAGCGCACCCAGCAGATCGCCTTCGGCAACGGCGATCCCAAGCAGCCGCTTGGCGCACTCGCGCCGCAGCTTCCGGCCGAATTCGCGGCCGCGATCGACCGGGCGCTTGCGTTCAACATGCGCGACCGCACGCCCTCGATCGAAGCATTACGCGCGGCGCTGGGCTGGACCGACGAGAAATCCTCCTCCGCGACTTTTGCCATCGCGCACGGGGAGGCAGCAGCATCGACGCCGTTCACGACCAGGCCGAATGCAGCGCCGCCACCGGCAACCGCGCTCACGCCAAAGAAGCCTTCGGTCTGGCGTTGGGCGGGACCCGCAGTCGTCGCGGCGACCATCGCCGGCGCCGTAGTGCTGATCGGCGGCAACGCGCTCAATCTGTTCGGTACGCGTGGACCCGCGCTGATCGTACAAGCGCCGCCGCCGGTGCTGACGCGCCAACCGCAACCTGCCGAACCACCGCAGCAGCAGACGCCGCAGACCTCAACGCCGCAAGCGACAAACCCTGCGCCACCGCCGGCCCCGGCCGAAGCGCCGCCGGTCAACACGGCGAAGAAGGAAACCCCGCCGTCCGATCCGCAGGCCGAGGCGCGGCGCGATTTCGAACTCACGCAGAAGATCGATACGCGCGTCGCCTATGAGGAATTTCTGCGGCGGCACCCGGACGGCTATCACGCGCAGCTTGCCCGCGCGCAGCTCCGCCGCATTGCCGATAGCGAAACGCGCGAACTGACGGTGAAGCTCAATGGCGAGCTGCGCCGTCTCGGTTGCGGCGTCATCGGCAATAATGATGTCTGGGGCGACGATTCGAAGAAGGCGCTGACGGCGTTCAACCAGCACGCGGCGACGAAGTTCGACATCGACGTGCCGAAAGCGGATGCGCTCGAAGCCTTGCAGGCGAAAACGTCTCGTGTCTGTCCGGTGGTTTGCGGTCCTGGTCAGATCGCGCAAGGCGATTATTGCATCGCCGCCTGCGCGCCGGGCCTCGTGCGTGCGCCGAACGGCGCCTGCGTGCGTCCGCAGGTGCAGCAGCCGCAGCCTCCAGTGGTGCGCCAGCCGCCCGCGGCACCGAAACGAAAGCTCGTCTGCCGCTGGGGCGACTTCAACAAAGGCGAACAGCCACACCGGCAGGTTTGCGAGTAGCGAAATTATCCCGGCAGAAACGCGATCTTCGATTGATCCGCGACCGGCAGCACCGGCGCGCCGTAGAGTGTTTCGAGATTTTCGCGTGTGAGCACGCGAGCAGTTTCGCCTTCGGCGACGATGCGGCCGTCGCGCAAGAGGCAGGCCCGGTGCGCGGCCCTCAGCGCATGGTTCGGGTCGTGCGTCGTGAAGAGAACGCCGAGGCCGGATTTGGCGAGCAGTTCGATTTCGTTCAGCACTTTCCCCTGATTGCCGAAGTCGAGTGCCGCGGTCGGCTCATCAAGCACGACAAAGCGCGGCTCCTGCGCCAGTGCGCGGGCGAGCAGCACGAGTTGGCGCTCGCCGCCTGAGATTTCGGTGTAGGGGCGCTCTGCCAGATGCGGGATGCCGAGCCGCGAAAGCATAGCGGTTGCAACGCTCACATCATGCGCGCTGGGCCGCGCGAATAGCGAACCATGCGCGGTGCGTCCCATCAGCACCACGGTTTCGACCGAAAACGCGAAGGTGCCAGTATGCACCTGCGGCACGTAAGCGATGACGCGGGCGCGCTCGCGCACCGAGAAGGCCGCGAGCGGCTTGCCGTTCAGCGTCACGTTACCCGCGCGAGGGGGCAGGAGGCCGAGCAGCGTCTTCAGGAGCGTGGTCTTGCCGCCGCCGTTGGGCCCGAGCAGCGCCAGCGCTTCGCCTTCCTTTACGTCGATGGCAATACCGCTGCCGACCAGCCGGTCGCGATAGCCGATGGAGAGCGCGGTGCCCGAGATCGTCATGACCCGCTTTTCTGC
>CAUJKG010000227.1 GCA_963205465.1 Pseudomonadota bacterium
GAGTGCAAGCGAAACGCCCTGGCCGGATCTCGTCGTCGTCGACGGCGGACTGCCGCAATTGAATGCCGCGCGAGAAATCATGACCGAAGTCGGCGTCAGCCATGTGCCGCTGCTTGCAGTCGCCAAGGGCATGGATCGCGATGCCGGCCGGGAACTCTTCCATATCCCGGGGCGCGAGCCCTTCCGGCTGCCGCCACGCGATCCGGTCCTCTATTTCATCGAGCGTCTGCGCGACGAAGCGCATCGCTTCGCCATCGGCTCGCATCGCACGCGCCGCAGCAAGGACATCGGCACCACCGGATTGCAGGAAATTCCTGGCGTCGGGCCGGCGCGCAAGCGCTCGTTGCTCCATCACTTCGGAACCCTGAAGGCCATCGGGCAAGCCTCTTTGTCCGATCTGGAGAACGTTCCCGGCATCGACGCCAGGCTCGCAAAAGCGGTTTATGACTACTTCCATGCAGGCGGATGACGGCAGCGTTTCCTGATGCCGCATTGACGCAACCGGACAGGGGTGTCTTTCTTTTCCTGACATGGATGCTCCGATGAATCAGACGCCGCAGACTGCTGTGCCGTCGACGCCCGCCAAGGGCGGCTCGGCCTGGAGTCTCGCAAATATTCTGACCTATGGGCGCATCGCCGCCGTTCCGGCGGTCGCGGCCTGCCTGTTCGGTATTGCCGTGCTGGATGGCGGCCTTTGGCTGCGCTGGCTTGCGCTTGCGATCTATTTTGCAGCCGCCGTCACCGATTATCTCGACGGCTGGGCGGCGCGCACCTACGGCCAGATTTCGAGACTCGGCCGCATGCTCGATCCGATCGCCGATAAGCTCCTGGTATCGTCCTGCCTCCTGATGCTGGCCGCCGACGGCACGATTCGCGGCTGGGCGCTGTGGGCCGCAATCATCATTCTCTGCCGCGAAATTCTGGTCTCGGGCTTGCGCGAGTTTCTTGCTGAGCTGCGGGTGAGCGTTCCCGTCACCAATCTCGCCAAGTGGAAGACGATGCTGCAGCTGGTCGCGGTCGGCTTCCTGATCGCGGGTGACGCCGGCGACCTGGTATTGCCCTATACCTCGCTGATCGGTCTGACCTTGCTTTGGGTCTCCGCAATTCTCACGCTCTACACCGGCTATGATTATTTCCGCGCCGGTTCGAAGCATCTGGTCGAATAAAATGAAGATCGTTTACTTCGCCTGGCTGCGCGAGCGCCTCGACAAGACCGAGGAAGACGTCGATCTGCCCGCTTCGGTCGAAACCATCGGCGACGTGATCGAGTGGCTGAAGACTCGCGGCGAGGAATATGCGCTGGCCTTCGACAACCCGAAGGTGATCCGCGCGGCGATTAACAAGACCCATGTGCGCGCCGAGGCGAAAATTGCCGGCGCAAGCGAGATCGCCTTCTTCCCGCCGATGACAGGCGGCTGACGATGAACAGCGAAACGGTACGCATCTCGCATTCGCCAATCGATACCGCTGCCGAGACCCGCGCCGTTGCCGAAGCCGCCAGCAACATCGGCGCAGTCGTGACCTTTTCCGGCATCTGCCGCGCCGATGAAAAAGGCGCGCAGATCTCGGCGCTTCACCTCGAACATTATCCGGGCATGGCGGAGCAGGAGATCGAAAGTCATGTCGAAGAAGCAAGGAAGCGCTGGCCGCTCTTTGCCGCGCGCGTTGTGCATCGGGTCGGCCGCATCATGCCCGGCGAAACCATCGTGTTCGTTGCCACCGCAAGCGCGCATCGCGAAGCCGCCTTCGCGGCGGCCGAATTCATCATGGACTACCTGAAAACCAGCGCACCGTTCTGGAAGAAGACCGAAGGCGGCGGCAAGGAAATCTGGGTCGACGCGAACGAAAAGGACGAGCGCGCCGCGGCGCGCTGGCAGAAGTAGCGCCATGGTAAAACGGCTTGTTCTTCTGGCCCTGGCGATCTGTGTGCTTGCGGGCATGAGCGCTTCCGAATTGCTCGCGCAGGCCGAGAACTGGCGCACTTATGCGAACCCGCGCTTCGGCACGCGCGCCGATTATCCGGCGCATCTCTTCACGCAAGCCGAGCCGCCACCCGCAAACGGCGACGGCCAGAGCTTCACCACCGCCGACCGCAGAGCCAAACTTTCCATCTACGGCTCGTTCAACGCGACCGGCGAAACTCCGCGTTCCTACGTCGAAAACTTCATCCGGCCCGAGGGCAAGCTCGCCTATGAACTGATCCGCGACACATATTTTGTCGCTTCGGCCGAACGCGACGGCAGGATTCATTACATGCGCTGCAATTTCGCCAAGGGCGATCCCGGGATCATCCGCTGCTTCGCCATCGAATATCCCGCCGCCGAGAAACGGCACTGGGATGCTGCCGTGAAGCGGATCGCGTCTTCGCTGCGATAAGCACGTTACGCCGCCGCCCGCTGCGGTTGCACTTCCGCCATATAGTCGTTCATCAGCGTCTCGCTGATCTTCCCCGGCGTGAAACGCCAAGCGCCGATTTCCGAAACCGGCGTGACCTCCGCAGCACTTCCGGTAATGAAACACTCGCTGAAAGCCGAAAGCTCTTCCGGCTTGATATGACGCTCGGCGACCTTGAAGCCGCGGCGCTTCGCAAACTCGATCACCGTGCGCCGCGTAATGCCGTCGAGAAAACAGTCGGCCCGCGGCGTATGAATTTCTCCGCTCTGCACGAAGAAGATATTCGCGCCCGTGCATTCGGCAACGAAGCCGCGATAATCGAGCATCATCGCGTCGGCATAACCTTTGCGCTCGGCTTTGTGCTTCGAGATCGTGCAGATCATGTAGAGGCCGGACGCCTTCGCCTTGCACGGGATCGTCGCCGGATCGGGGCGGCGATATTCGGCAACGTCGAGGCGGATGCCTTTCATCTTCTGCGCGGGATCGAAATAGCTCGGCCAGTCCCAACAGGCGATCGCCAGATGGATTTTACTGATCTGTGCGGCAACGCCCATCATTTCGGAGCCGCGCCATGCCGCCGGGCGCAGATAGGCGTCTTTCAGTCCGTTGGCATCGAGCACGAGCCGTTTCGCTTCGTCGATTTCCGCGACCGAGTAAGGAATCTCAAAGTCGAGATATGCCGCCGACTGCCTCAGCCGCGTGGAATGCTCGGTGCTTTTGAAAATCTCCCCGCCATAAGCGCGCTCGCCCTCGAAGACGCAGCTCGCGTAGTGCAGGCCGTGCGACAAAACGTGGAGATTGGCGCTCTCCCACGGCACCAGCCGGCCGTCGAACCAGATTTTTCCCGGACGCTTGTCGAAGGGCTGCGGGGTCATGGCGCTACTCCTTTAACCGGGCCTCCAAAGCCCGGGAACTCTGGGAACGTTTTGCCTCGTTGCGCCGCAGGCGGTATGTTTTGCGGCAGCAAGCGAGGCGCTTCGCTTTCGCGACAAGATTGTTACGTAGCAACAGGGCTATAGGAACGATCCTTTCGAGAAGCGGTGCGCCTTCGTAACAATCAACCAGAAATATGTCAATATGGCTGACGTAAACGTCTCGACGCTCCCCCATAACCCGAAAGGCGACGGCAAAGGCGGCCCCAACCCCGCCCAGAAGGCCGCAGAAACTGCCGGCGATGAAGGCATCCCCGCCATAGAGTTGATCGAGTTGCTGTTCTTTGCCTATCGCGACTTCGTCGGCGACGCCGATGAAATGCTGGCGCGCCTCGGCTTCGGCCGGGCGCATCACCGGGTCGTGCACTTCGTCAATCGCCACCCCGGCATGCGGGTCGCCGATCTGCTGGCCGTGCTCAAGATCACAAAGCAGAGCCTGGGCCGCGTGCTGCGCGAACTCGTCGATAACGATTACATCCAGCAGAAAGCCGGTGCCACGGATCGCCGCGAACGGCTGTTGTATGTCGCTCCCAAAGGCGAGGAGCTGGCGCGCCAACTCGTCGCCCTGCAAACGCGCCGCATCGCGCGCGCGCTCAACGAATGTGGACCGGGAACACGGATCGCTGCCCGGAAATTCCTCGCCTCCATGATCGATCCGGAATCGCGCGCGGAAGTCGAACGGCTGATCTCGCGCGCAGCGGGCGGGAAATGAGCAACGCCATGAACAAGCCCCTGAAGCCCCCTTCCGACGACGCTCCCCATCTTCTCGTAGTCGATGACGATCAGCGCATTCGCGAATTGCTCTCGCGCTATCTCGCCGATCACGCATTCCGCGTCACCACCGCTGCCGATGCCGCGGACGCACGCATAAAGCTCGGCGGCGTTTCCTTCGACATGCTCGTGCTCGACGTGATGATGCCGGGAGAAAACGGGCTCGAACTCGCGAAATCCATTCGCGAAAATTCGGATGTGCCGATCCTGATGCTGACCGCGCGCGCGGAAACTTCGGATCGCATTGCCGGCCTCGAAGCGGGCGTAGACGATTATCTCCCCAAACCCTTCGATCCGCGCGAACTCTTGCTGCGCATCAACAGCATCCTGCGCCGCTCCGCGACCCCGGCGGTGCCGGCGGTCGAAAGCGTGCGCTTCGGCGATTTCGAATTTCATCTGGAACGCGGCGATCTGACCAAGAACGGCGAAGCGATCCGCATCACCGATCGCGAATGCGACATGCTTCGCGTGCTCGCGCTGCGCTGTGGCGATACCGTGCCGCGGCAGGATCTCGTCGCCCCCGGAGGCGATGCCTCCGACCGCGCGGTCGACGTACAGATCAACCGCCTGCGCCGCAAGATCGAGAAGGATCCCGCCGACCCCGCTTACCTGCGCACGGTGCGCGGCGTGGGCTACCGGCTTTTGGTAATGCCGTGAGTTCGATCGACGCCGGCATCCGCGGAATCAAATCGGTCTTCGGCCGGATCGGCGAAGGCTACGACCGGATCGGCAGTTGGTTGAACGC
>CAUJKG010000228.1 GCA_963205465.1 Pseudomonadota bacterium
AATGCGGAGATCCTTGATCTCTTCGACCGCGCCGGTGAAGCCATGCCAGAACTCGCGCATGACTTTCTTCCAGTCGAGCTCGTGGTTCGCGATCTCATCCAGCTTGCCTTCGAGATCGGCGGTGAAATCATATTCTACGTAACGCGGAAAATAGGACTCGAGGAACGCGACGACGATGCGGCCCTTGTCCTCGGGAATGATGCGCTTCTTGTCGAGGCGGGTGTAACCGCGGTCGCGTAGCACCTGAAGAATGGACGCATAGGTGGAAGGGCGGCCGATGCCGAGTTCTTCCATGCGCTTGACGAGGGAAGCTTCCGAGAAGCGCGGCGGCGGCTCGGTGAAGTGCTGATCGATCTTGAGCTGGTCTTTCTTGAGCGCTTCGCCTTCGCTCATCGCGGGCAGGCGGCGGGCGTCTTCGTCTTCGCCGTCGTCGTCCTTGCCTTCGTTGTAGAGCGTGAGGAAGCCGTCGAACTTCACGACCGTGCCGGTGGCGCGGAGGTTGACGAGCTTGTAGGGGCCGCTTGCGACATGCGCATCGATCTCGGCGGTGGTGCGCTCGAGTTCGGCGGATTCCATCTGGCAGGCGAGCGTCCGGACCCAGATCAGTTCGTAGAGCCGCGCCTGGTCGGCATCGAGCTTGCGCGCCATCTCCTTCGGGTGACGGCGCAGGTCGGTCGGGCGGATCGCCTCGTGCGCTTCCTGCGCGTTCTTCGCTTTGTTCTTGTAGATGCGCGGGCTGTCCGGAAGATAGTTCCGGCCGTAATCCTTCGCGATCACGTCGCGCGCCTGCGTGATCGCTTCCGGCGCAAGGTCGATGCCGTCGGTACGCATATAGGTGATGAGACCCGTGGTCTCGCCGTCCAGTTCGATGCCTTCATAGAGGCGCTGGGCGAGGCGCATGGTGTGCGAGGGCGCGAAGCCAAGCTTGCGGCTGGCTTCCTGCTGCAAGGTCGAGGTCGTGAACGGCGGGTAGGGGTTGCGCTTGGCGGGCTTGGCTTCGATCGAAGCGACTTTGTAATGCGCGGCGTTCAGCGCCTTCTCGAAATCGCGCGCTTCGTTTTCGCTGCCGACATCGAGCCGTTGAATTTTCTTTCCGTCTGCGCCGGTGAGGCGCGCTTCAAATACGTCGCCGCGCGGGGTCGCGAGCATGGCCGCAACCGACCAGTATTCCTGCGGCTTGAAGGCTTCGATCTCGCGCTCGCGGTCGCAGACCAGCCGGAGCGCGACCGACTGCACGCGGCCGGCGGAACGGGCGCCCGGCAGCTTGCGCCAAAGCACGGGAGAGAGGGTGAAGCCCACGAGGTAATCGAGTGCGCGGCGCGCCAGATAGGCATCGACCAGCGAATGGTCGATCTCGCGCGGATGCTGCATGGCCTCCTGCACGGCGGCCTTGGTGATCGCGTTAAAGACGACGCGGTCGATCTTCTGGTCTTTCAGCGCGCGCTTTTCTTTGAGCACTTCCAGGACGTGCCAGGAAATGGCTTCGCCTTCGCGGTCGGGGTCGGTTGCAAGAATAAGGCGGTCGGCGCCTTTCACGGCGGCCGCGATCTCAGCGAGGCGCTTCTGCGCCTTGCCGTCGATCTGCCAGATCATATGGAAATCGTCGTCCGGCGCGACCGAGCCATCCTTGGGCGGCAAGTCCCGCACATGGCCATAGGACGCCAGGACCTCGTAATCGGGTCCCAGGTACTTATTGATCGTCTTGGCCTTGGCAGGCGACTCGACAATGACGACGTTCATTCAGCGTCCGGAGGTTATTGCGAACGGAAAGGGTTGATCCGCGGCCTCGCGCGGCGGCGGGAACATGGTGAGATCGGGCGGCTTAGTCAAATCGCTCGCTGAAAGCGGAACGAGTAAGGCAACCTGAGGGTTACTCGTAAAGATAGAATATTGATAAACTACAACCTACAGGTTAAGGTTGATTCTGGTCTTTGCAGGCGGACCAAATGACCGATGAAGGTAGAGAAAGCTCCAAAACACGACCGGATGAGGTTGCGGCCTATATCGCTGTACTGACCGCGGAGATGGTACGGCTGGCTCGTTCGCACAAGCTGTCAGAACTCGCCTATCTGCTCGACCTCGCCCGCATGGAGGCCATGCAGCAGCGCTCATCCTCCTCCGAACAGGGCAGGCAGCGAATCGGCTGAGCGTTGCAGATCGTCAGGTGAGGGAGACCAGACCGCCGCCATGGCGCTCGAGCCGGCCGGCCAGTTCGAGTTCCAGGAGGGCAATCTGAACGTCGCCGGGTCTGGCACCGGTGCCGCGGACCAGTTCGTCGAGCAGGACCGGCGCACCCCCGAGCAGCGCGGCAATTCGCTCGCGCAACTCGTCGGACTCGGTAGCCGACAGTGCGGCGAGCGGCATTTCCTCTTCGCGCATCGTCGGCGGCGATGACAACCCCAGCATGGGCGTCAGGTTCTCGATGACGTCGGCCGCGGAGGTGACGAGCGTTGCCCCTTCTTTGATGAGGCGATTGGTGCCACCGGCGCGTGGATCCGCGGGCGAGCCGGGAACGGCAAAAACCTCGCGGCCCTGTTCCGCTGCAAGACGCGCAGTAATCAGTGAGCCGGAACGCTCCGCGGCTTCGATGACAACGACCCCTGCCGCCAGTCCGGAGATCAGACGGTTGCGCCGCGGAAAGTCGCGTGCCCGCGGCTCCCAGCGATGCGGCATCTCGCTGACTGCAGCGCCATGCGCAAGCAGCGCTTCGAGCAAATCTTCATTGTCCGCCGGGTAGGGCCTGGCATGTCCGCCCGCCAGCACGGCAACGGTGCCGCTTTCGAGCGAAGCCCGGTGTGCTGCGGAATCAATCCCGCGCGCAAGGCCGGAGATGACGATGAAGCCGGCTTCGCCAAACTCGCGTGCAAGCTGGGCTGCGAAACGCGTGCCGGCGATGGAAGCATTTCTTGCGCCCACCAAAGCGATCGCCGGGCGCGAGAAGATTTCGTCATGACCGCGCATGGCGAGGAGTGGAGGCGGGTCGTCGATTTCGCGAAGCAGTTTCGGATACTCCGCTTCGCCGAGCGCTACGTAGCGCACGCCCATGCGGGAGGCGTCTTCGATTTCGCGCAGGGCATCTTCGCGGCTCGGGATGTTCAGGATGGATCGTCCGCCCCGGCGGGCGAGTTCTGGCAACAAGCGAACCGCGGGACCTGCGCCGCCAAACTGATTGATCAGGGTACGAAAAGTGCGAGGGCCGACATTGTCGGCGCGGATCAGGCGAAGCCAATCGATCCGCTGGTCATCGGTGAGACGGAATGCGTCAACGCTGGCCATGGCGACCACGATCCGCGATTTCAGGAAGCAACACAAATGCTTTTGCAATGCAGCGAAAGCTGGTCTGTAAGCAGCGCTGTTCGCTGCTTATGCCGTGCAGTTCATCGCACTCGCGTTTCGCTATCTGATGAACTGCATTTTTATTCCGGAGCGTGGTCCGGAGCGGCGGAAAGACAAGTAAATCAGTTCTTCTTTTTTGAACCGATTTTCGACTCGCGGCCTGCAAGCAGCCGCGAGATATTTTCGCTGTGCTTCCACCAGACCAGCACGGCGAGTGCAAGGAACAGTGTCGCGACCGGCGGATAGCCGAGGAAATAAAGGATGACGGGGCTTGCCGCGGTGGCGATCAATGCCGCGAGCGAGGAGTAGCGCGAGGCGAAGGCAACGGCGAGCCATACCAGCGCGGCACCGATCGCCGCTTTCCAGGCAATGCCGAGCAGCACGCCGAGAAATGTCGCAACGCCTTTTCCGCCTTTGAAGCGCAGCCACACCGGATACATATGTCCGACGATGGCGCCAATGCCTGCGATCACCGGGCCGGTGCCGGTCGTCAGCGGCCAGTCCTGGCTAACGAAGCGCGAAGCCAAGAGCACGGCGAGCGTGCCTTTGAGCACGTCGCAAAGGAGCGTCGCCGCGGCGAGCGCTTTGTTGCCTGTGCGCAGCACGTTGGTCGCGCCGATATTACCCGAGCCGATGCTGCGCACGTCGCCCAAGCCCGCATACTTCGTCAAAAGCAGGCCGAAGGGGATCGAGCCCAGCACATAGCCGAGCAGGAAGTCGATGATGAGGACCGTGGTCTGGGACATGCAGGCTGCCTTCTAACCCTCTCCCGTTGTGAGAGAGGGTGCCGAGCCGCGATAGCGGCGAGGCGGGTGAGGGGTCAAGTCCTGCAATCGTCCCAATAGATCGGTCTCTACGCCATCAGCGCTTAGCAAGACATCGGTGTTCCAGTATCGAGCCACCATGAATCCCTTGCTTGCAAGAAGGCTGTCTCGAACGGCATCGCTTGTTGAGTTAGCGTGCTGTCCACCGTCAATCTCGACGATAAGCTTTCTTTCAAAACAAACGAAATCGAGAACGTAGGAGAGAAAGGGTACTTGGCGACGAAACTTGAAATTCTGCAATCTGCGCCCTCGCAAGATCATCCACATCGCCATTTTTTGCGTCAGTGGAATGGACCCGCATGCGACGTGCAATTGCACGCGTTCTTTTCGACTATGGCTTACGTGCGGCTTGCAGCGTCAACCCCTCACTCGGCGCGCTTTTCGTGCTTACCCTCTCTCACAAGAGGAGAGGGTAAGCACACAAGGTTGCAAGTTCAAACGTATTCGTAAACGGTGCGCCCGGCGACGATGGTGCGCGTCGCGCGTCCGGTGAGGCGGGCTTCGTCGAAGGCGGTGTTGGTGCAGCGCGATTTCAGCGTGTCACGATCCAACACCCAGGGCACGTCAGGATCGAATACGACGATATCGGCCGGACTGCCGGCGCGGAGCGTGCCGCCGGGAAGCTCGAGCAATTCGGCGGGGCGTGTCGACATCGCGCGCAGCATCGCGAGCAGCGTGAGCGAGCCGTCATGCACGAGGCGAAGCCCGACCGGCAGCATGGTCTCGAGGCCGATCGCGCCGAAGGCGGCTTCGGCGAAGGGGAGACGCTTCACTTCGACGTCCTGCGGATCGTGATCCGACATGATGACGTCGATCAGCCCTTCCGCGGCCGCAGTGGCGAGCGCCTTGCGATCTTTTTCCGCGCGTAGCGGCGGACGCAGCTTCAGGAAGGTGCGGTAGGAGCCGATGTCGTTCTCGTTCAGCGCGAGATGATTGATCGAAGCGGACGCGGTTACCTTCAGTCCACGATCCTTGGCGCGGCGCAGGACATCGAGCGAGTCCGTGCAGGTGATCGATGCGGCATGATAGCGGCCGCCGGTCAGCTCAACGAGGCGGATGTCACGCTCGAGCATGATCGTCTCGGCGGCTTTGGGCACGCCGGAGAGGCCAAGGCGGGAGGCGAACTCGCCCGCGTTCATCACGCCTGCGCCGGTGAGGTTCTGCTCTTCGGTGTGATGGACGATCAGCGCGTCGAAATCGCGCGCATAGGTCAGTGCGCGGCGGAAGATGTTGGCGTTCATCACGCTCTTCGCGCCTTCGGTGAAGGCGACGGCGCCGGCTGCCTTCAGAAGGCCGATCTCGGTCATCTCGAGGCCTTCGAGACCTTTGGTCAGCGCGGCCATCGGATGGATGTGCACGATCGCGTTGTCGCGGGCGCGGCGCAGCACGAAATCCACCGTTGCCGGATCGTCGATCGGCGGGTCGGTCTCGGGCTGGCAGATGATGGTGGTGACGCCGCCGGCAGCGGCGGCGTGGCTTGCAGTTGCGAGCGTTTCGCGATGTTCCGCGCCGGGCTCACCGATGAAGGCGCGCATATCGATCAGGCCGGGGGCCACGATCTGTCCGTTCAAGTCGATGATCTGCGTGCCTTCCGGCGCGCCGGAAGCGCGGATGTTCTTGCCGGCCTCGCGGATGACGCCATCCGCGATCAGCACGTCGCCGCGCTGGTCCATCTCGCGCGACGGATCGATCACGCGGGCGTTCGCGAGCAGGAGCGGGCGATTTTCGTTGCGGGCGATCATGCGTTCGGAAGATTCCTTGCAAGCGCCTCTAACACCGCCATGCGCACGGCGACGCCCATCTCAACCTGTTCGCGGATCAGGGATTGCGCGCCGTCGGCGACCGAGCTTTCGATTTCAACGCCGCGGTTCATCGGGCCGGGATGCATGACGAGCGCATCGGGCTTTGCGAACTTCAGCTTTGCCGGATCGAGGCCGTAATAGTGGAAGTATTCGCGCGACGATGGGATCAAAGATCCCGCCATGCGCTCGCGCTGGAGTCGCAGCATCATGACGATATCGGCGTCGCGCAGGCCGTCGCGCATGTCGCGATGTACCTCGACGCCCATGCGTTCGATGCCGGAGGGCAAGAGCGTGGACGGTGCGACCACACGGACGCGCGCACCCATAGTATTCAGGAGAATGATGTTCGAGCGCGCGACCCGCGAGTGGGCGATGTCGCCGCAGATCGCGACGGTCAGCCCTTCGAGGCGCTTCTTGTTGCGGCGGATGGTGAGCGCGTCGAGCAGCGCTTGCGTCGGATGTTCGTGTGCACCGTCGCCCGCGTTGATGACATGGGCGGTGACTTTCTCGGCAATGAGCTGTACCGCGCCTGCCTGCGCATGGCGCAGCACAATCGCATCGCACTGCATGGCGTTCAGCGTCATT
>CAUJKG010000229.1 GCA_963205465.1 Pseudomonadota bacterium
CCTTCGGGATTTCCCCGCGTTCTGCGGCGCCGGCCGGCTGATTTAACCCTTCGTTACCCGATTACCTAAAATCTTAGGAGACTTGCTTTCCCCAGCCCGGCTTTGCCATGATTTCGCCGTGGGGGGACCGCAGTGGAATACCTATCCTGTCGTAGGCAGGCCGGATTCGGCACTTATGCTGCTTCAGGTTCGGGCATTCGGAGCGTTTTAGTTCTGCGAATGCTGGCGGTGAATAAATCGAATGACCAAACCAATGATGCGTGATCAGGACCAGGCCGGAGTTGCAGCCGCGAACAGCAGGCGCGCGTTCGGCACGGCGCTCGCCGAACTCGGTCTGACCGTCGCGCTGATCACCTCCACGGTCATGGTATTGGCCATGGTCGGCATCTCCGGCGCGATGGCGACGACCCGCAACGATCTCATCATGATGGAAGAGTCGGCCTCCAGCTCGCTCACCACGACCGCCATTCTGATCGTGATCGCCGTGGTGATGGGCGTGCTCACGATCCTTGCCCTGCGCGATGTCGCACCGGCACAATCCAAGCGCGGCAATCGCCGTAGCCTTCGCCGCTAAAATTCTCGAACCATCTTTGCATTGGCACGTTGTGGGATAGCGCCTAGGCTTTCCCGCATGAAAAAGTTTGCCGTTTCCCTTCTCGCTCTTTCGCTCGCCGCGCCGCTTGCGCGGGCGCAGAACGATCCCGCGCCCATCAAAAGCGAAAAAGCCGACATCCGTGTCGAAGTCATCGCGACCGGATTGCAAAACCCGTGGGGTCTTGCCTTTCTTCCCGACGGCCGCGCACTGGTTACCGAGCGGCCGGGCCGGTTGCGCATGATCGGCAAGGACAACAAGCTCTCCGACCCGATTGCCGGCGTGCCGGAAGTCGCCGCGGTCGGACAAGGCGGGCTGCTCGACGTCGCGCTATCGCCGGACTTCGCCAAGGACAATCTGGTCTTCCTGAGCTTCGCCGAACCCCGTGGTGCTGCGGGTTCGAGCACTTCGGTTGCACGCGGAAAACTGGTCGAGAAAGACGGCAAAGCCTCGCTCGAAGACGTCAGGGTCATTTTCCGGCAGGAGCCCGCGCGGCTCGGCGGATTCCATTTCGGCTCGCGGCTCGTCTTCGCGCGCGACGGCAACCTCTTCATCACGACCGGCGAGCGCAATCTCAAGACGCCGTCGCAGGATCTGTCCAATCATATCGGCAAGATCATTCGCGTGACGCCGGACGGCAAAGTCCCCGCGGACAATCCCTTTGTGAAAGACAAGAACGCGCGGCCTGAAATCTGGTCCTGGGGGCATCGCAACGTACAGGGCGCCGCACTGCATCCGCAGACCGGCAAGCTCTGGCTTACCGAACATGGTCCCCGCGGCGGCGACGAGATCAACATCCCCGAAGCCGGCAAGAATTACGGCTGGCCGGTGATTGGATATGGCATCGATTACTCCGGCGCGAAGCTCCACGAAAGCACGCACAAGGAGGGCATGGAGCAGCCGATCCACCAATGGACGCCCTCCATCGGCCCGTCCGGCGCGATGTTCTACACCGGCGATCTCTTCCCCGGCTGGAAGGGAAACCTGTTCACCGGCTCGCTGGTGTTTACCTCGCTCTATCGCATCGAGCTCGACGGTGAAAAATTTGTGCGAGAAGAAAAGCTGCTTGAAAAGAATGGCGACCGCATCCGCGACGTGCGGCAAGCACCCGACGGCTCGATCTGGCTCCTGACAGATGCCCGGAACGGAAAAGTGCTGCGGCTGACACCTGCCAAGTAAGCTCAGGCGCTTACGCGCACGCCTGCTTCGCGCAAGAAAGACTGAGAGAAAATCCAGATCAACAGCGCGCAGCCGGCAATCGCGCCGAGCACGCCGAAGGCTGCTTCATAACCGTAGAGTTGAGCGGCATAGCCGCCGACCACGCTGCTGAGCGCCGCGCCTACCCCCTGCAAGGTCATGACGGCGCCAAGCCCGGCATTGATCTGGCCGCTGCCGGCGAGAATGCGCGCGACCAGACCCGGCACCGCAACACCGAGCATTCCCGCACCGACACCGTCGAGCATCTGCACCGGAACCAGTCCCACCGGACCCGTGATAAAGGCTGCGAGCGCACCGCGGAGCGGCAATGCGAGCAGCGCAATCAGAAAAACGATCCAGTAGCCTCTTTGCTCTGCAATCCGCGCGGCGAGAAGTGCCATCGGGATCATCGTGAGTTGCGCGACGATGATGGTGGCGCTGGTATAGGCACTCGGATCGCCGACGCCATTGGCGACGAGCGACTGCCCGAGCAGCGGCAGCATCGCGGCGTTACCGAGATGGAAAAGCATGAGCGTGACGGCGAGGATCAGGAGCGCCGGCGTTTCGAAGATTGCAAGAAAACTTTTTTGCGTTCCGTCCGGCTCGGTGCCACGCGCGGCGGCGTGATCGATTTCGCTCGCCCGTATGGCGGCAGCCGATCCGATCGAGGCAACCGCCATCGCGGTCATCACGACAAATACCGCGCCCAATCCGAACAGATAGCCGAACAGGCCGGCGGCGAGCGCTGCGAATACGTTGCCGCCGTGATTGAACGCTTCGTTCCGGCCGAGCTGGTGCGCGAAACCGCGCTGCTGCACGAGCCCAAGGGTAATGCCCGCGATTGCCGGACCGATCGCCGCGCCCGCAATTCCCGTCGCAATCTGGCTCGCGGTAACCCAGGCGAAGCTCGGCCGCCAGA
>CAUJKG010000230.1 GCA_963205465.1 Pseudomonadota bacterium
GTCTTTGTCGCCGGGGGTCGTTGGACAGACCGCCGCAGCAAGCGCCTGCGCCACCGCAACGGCGTTAGGGTCGTCGCGCACCAGCACATCCAGTGGATTGAAGGTAGCGGGCTTAAGGCCGCGTTCCTTGAACGTCTCCGCCAGTTCGCCCCACGGGTTGATGACGTGGACGGCGCTATTGAGGGTGCCGCGCCGGATGCGCGCCGTGATGGCGGCGTTCTCGCCCTTGGGGTCGATGACGATGGCCGAGCCGCCATAGCGCAGGAGCGTCGGCACGATAACGCGGGTGCCTTTGCCCGTGCGGGTGCGCGCGACAATCAGCGTATGGTGTTCCGGCGTCGAGAGCACGGGCGCGCCCGCCTGCTGCTCGATGGGGATGGCTGAAAGCTCTGGCGCGCTGCTCTTGCCGAAAAACACGCCCCGATGGCCGTCATATGCGTCGGCAAGGCGGTCGCGTACCTCCGCATAGCGGGCTGAGCCGTAATTGTCGGAAAGGGCGGGTCTTGGCTTCGGTTTGCGCCGTTTGTCCTTCACGAGCCAAATCAGCCCGACGACGCCCAAGAGGACGGCCAGTGGGGCGAACAGGCTGGAAAACAGACTGCCGAGAAAGCCGACGCTGTCTCGGAACAGGCCCACGGCCATGTCCTTGCCAATCCCCGCAAGCCCGGTGACGTAGTTCCAAGGGGTCGGTTCTTTGGGCGGGTCGTATCGCGCTCTGAGCGCCGCCATGCGCGCGCGGGCGATGTTATCGGCGGCGCTGCTCAGCATGAGGTCTTGGCCCGTGCCGATGCCCTGCCATTTGCGGCGCAAGGTATCTTCTGCCGCTTGCAGTTCAGCGGCGCGGCTGCGCCATGCCGCCGCGTCAATCTCGCCTGCCTTGCGGCGATACTCGCCCTCCGCAAGCTCCACGCGGATATCGGCCAGCAACGCCGCGTCGCGGTCAAAGACGCGCTGCTGCGCGGGCGGGAGCACCAGCCCGCGCGGCTCGCCGCCCTGCCGGAATATCGGGTTATCCTTCTGCCAGCTTGGCGCGGATTCTTGCGCGGCGGCGGACAACGGCGACGCGGCAAGCGCCAACGATAAGGCGACGGCCCGCAAGGGCTTCGTCGCCGCGCGCATCAGAACGGCCCTCCTTCAGCGGGCGGAGTCCTGTCCGCCCCGTCGCCGGTCGGCACCGCCAGTTCCGGCGCGCCTTCGGCGGCGCAGAGGTCGTTCCAGAGTTCCGCATAGTGCGGATGGCTGGTCGGGTCGGTTACGATGGTATGCAGCAGATTTTCGAGGTGATTGCTGACGATCTGCGCGAGCACGCGCGACGGCGGCGCGGGATTCCGCCCGACTCGGGCCGAATCGAGTTTTTCGATGTGCGCGAGAAGCGCGAGCAATCCCGGTTGCACCTCCACGGTCACGGACGCGGCCTCGCCCGCGTCATTCATCGCGGCAGAAAGCACGTCTTCCAAGCTGCATACATCCGTATGCGCGGCGAAGAGGGATTTGATATGGGCGAGCTTCGGGTGCGGCGGCGCGTCGGGCGTATTGCCTGCGCCATTTTCCCAAGCGCTGAGCGCTTCATCTGCGGTTGGTGCGCTCGGGTTGTCCTCTGGCATGGTGCCCCCTCAGTAAACATACGTCTGTATGTTTGTGCGGAGCGGCAAGCCGCCTCGGCACATCTTTGCAATGTCCTGCCTCATGGACAGGACATTGCAGATGTACTTGCGCACAAACGTCTTTCCCCTTCACAATCTAAAGAGACAGGGGGCGCGTCAAGCTTACCACAGAGAACGCGCAAGCGAAGATGCGCTGGCAATGCCGCGCACGAAAAGCGCCCCCGGATTGGGGGAGACGTGAAATGGCTGTCCTGCGGCACTGATTTCATCGTGGCGGACGTGATCCGCTGGCGCGAGCCGGTCTGGAAACCCCAGCCGCGCCATTCCAAGAAAAGGCCGGTCATCACCGGCCACCGCGTCATCACGGGCCAAGTCGTCAAGATTGACCGTGGCGGCTGGGTGCATATCGAAGTGACGGCTTGCTCGGTCGAGCCTGCGCCGCAATGGCTGCGCCCGCTCTATCCGCTCAAACGCGGCGAAGCGATACGCCGCCAGCGCGGGAAAATCGGCCAAGGCAAGATAGTCCGTCTGCTGTGGAGCGATGAAACCGCCCGCGCCGCCATTGTCGGCTCGCGCTTCGTGAAGGTGTGAAGCCGCGAGGGCGCGGCAATGCCGCGCCCCGCCGCAGGTCGGCCTACCACCACGAATCATAGAATACGGTCTTGCCCTCGGCGATGGCCGCACGAGCGGTGGCGATGAACATCAGGTCATCTTCGCTTTCGCTGCCGTCGGATTCGCCGAAGAAGAAACCGCTGGTTGGCGGCAAATGCCCTGCGCGCACATCTGCTTCCAGACGGTCGAGGTCTTCCGCCGTCAGAGCGAGCGTGATGCAGTTGAACGTATCCGCGCCGCCCTTCTCGAAGTAGAGGCTTTCCATCCAGCCGTGCAGGTTCGGATGCTTGCGCCAGTAGTGGATTTCAGCGGCATCTTCGACCTTGAAGCCGAAGGGCGTTGCCGGTTTCTCGCGGGTCACAAGTGCATACATATCCAGTCCCATTTTGTTGCTCCTTTTGATTGGTGTTGTTCGTCCCGAAGGACGCGGCACCTCGGAGCGGCGGGACCAAGCTGCTGCCGTCATGGGCAACACGGCCCGAAGGGGTGGTGCGGGCAGCCCATTGACGGCAAAGCGCCCGACGCCAGGAACGCGGCATGACTGAGGGCGGAACAACACCGCAGGAGCAAACGCGGCGGTGGATGTGCCGTTGTGCCGGAAGCCGGACACGGCCCACGCGTCGCAGGTTATGTAAAGCGTGTCTTTACAGGCAACGATCCGTCCGATAGGCTGAAAGCCGATTCAAGGGGCAATTCAACCGGATACCGCACATGCCAAATCAGGCCGATGTTCGGCTAAAGGAACCCGCCCATCCGGGCGGCTTCGTGAAGCATGAAGTGCTGAAACCGCACGGCCTGTCCGTGACGGATGCCGCCGAAGTGCTCGGCGTCACACGGCCTGCGCTGTCGGCGCTGCTCAACGAGCGGGCGCATCTATCGCCGGAAATGGCGCTCCGGATCGAGAAGGCGTTTGGCATCTCCATGGAAACGCTGATGCGAATGCAAAACAGCTACGACATCGCCCAAGCGCGCAAGCGGGCGGGAGACATTAAAGTCGAGCGATATTCAGGACTGAACACGAAGGGGCGGGCATGACGGAGCTGAGTTTCAAGGGCAAAGAGTTTGTCTACAACCACCATCTGGCGGTGCCCTTCCGCCCGCTCGTGCCCGACGAAACCAAAGGCATTGGCCCCGTCGCGCTCGACGGCAATCTCGTCATACACGGCGACAACCTGCATGCGTTGAAGGCTCTGCTTCCGCTTTACGCTGGCAAGGTGGACTGCATCTTCATCGACCCGCCGTACAACACTGGCAACGAAGGCTGGTGCTACAATGATAACGTCAATGCTCCGATGATCCGGGAGTGGCTGGAAGCCAACCCGATTGGCATCGAGGATGGGCTCCGCCATGACAAATGGTGCGCCATGATGTGGCCGCGCTTACGCCTTCTACACGAACTTTTGGCCGATGACGGAAGTATCTGGATAACTATCGATGACAATGAGGCCCATCGTCTTAAATTGATGATGGATGAGGTTTTTGGAAAAGAAAACTTTTTAGCCAATTTTGTTTGGCAGTCAAAAGATACGCCCGGAAACAATAGCTCCGGTATCGCTGAGACTCATAATCATGTTATTGCCTTTCGAAAATCAGAGGACTTTTCTCCAGATCTTTTGGAGAGAAACGAAGATCAGATTGCGAACTACACTAACCCCGATGACGACCCTCGCGGGGATTGGCTGGCCGCGCCGCTGACGCGCGCAGAGCATCGGGATCGAGACTACTACGCCCTGACCAATAAAGCAGGACGAAAGGTTTTTCCTCCGAAAGGTAGTAGTTGGCGGAGGCCACCCACAAAAATGAAATGGCTAGAAACTGATAAGCGCATTTGGTGGGGCAAGAACGGTGACGCTGATTTTCCGATGGAGAAGAAGTTTCTAAAAGAAGCAAAGCCGGGCGTAGTGAACCAAACATGGTGGCCATATACATTTGCGGGCAGCACCCGAAACGCAGGTGCAGAATTGAAAGAGCTGTTTGAGGGTGAGAAGCCGTTCGAGACCCCCAAGCCGCGACAACTCATTGAACGTATCTTGGAACTTTCTTGCGGACCGGATGCCATAGTTCTCGATTCCTTTGCAGGTTCGGGTACGACGGCGCACGCCGTGCTAGCAGCAAACGAGAAAGACGACGGCAACCGTCGCTTCATCCTCGTGGAAATGGAAAACTATGCAGACCGGCTGACCGCGGAGCGCATCCGACGCGTCATTAAGGGCTATGATTTCAAGGGAACGCAGAAGACAGAACTGCTGCGGGAGCGGCTGAACTGGCGGACGCTCAGCAATAGCGGCGATTTGGTGCACAAGGTTGAAGCTATCGAAAACCTGCACGGCCACGAATATGACCGGATCAAGAAGGAAGTGAAAGACGGCGAATTGATCGTCACCGGCGAAAAGACGGTGGCGGAGCGCGCCGAAGGTCTTGGCGGTAGCTTCACCTATTGCACGCTCGGTGATCCCGTCGAGCTGGACAAGGTCCTCAGCGGTAAAACCCTACCGCCCTATGCCGGTCTCGGCGCAGCGCTGTTCCACATGGCGACCAATCACGCGCTCGATCCCGCCGCCGTACGGGAGGATGACTTCTATCTCGGCGCGACAGAAGGCCAACACGTCTGGCTGATTTACAAGCCCGATCTCGACTGGCTGAAATCGCCTGAGGCCGCGCTAACACTGGCGCGCGCCAAGGCGTTCGCTGCGTCCGATCCGGGCAAGCGGCACCTCGTTTTCGCTCCGGCGCGCTTTGTGAGCCAAAAGATGCTGGCGGAACACAACGTCCCTGTGGAGTTTGTTCCGCTGCCCTTCGCGCTCTACCGGATAGATCGGAGCTGATGCATGTATCGCCAGCTCGACTATCAAGACCGCGTACTCTCGACGCTTGACGCCTATCTCGACCTCTTGAAGGAAAAGAAGGTGCGCGCGGACAAGGTGGCGGCGCTTGCGGCGCAAGACCCCGACCTCGGCCTCGCCATACCGGACTTCGCAAAAGAGGCTTGGGAAGCGCTGAAAGCGGCAGGTAAACTGCCCGCTTCCCGCGCGGCCATTCCGTTCTCGCCTCGCATCGACGGCTGCGAGCGCCCTGTGCCCAATGCGGTGCTAAAAGTGCCGACAGGCGGCGGCAAGACGTGGCTCGCCGTCTCCGCCGTATCGCGGGTGATGGGCCGTTATCTCGACCGCAACACCGGCTTCGTCCTGTGGATCGTGCCGAACGAGGCGATTTACACGCAGACGCTCAAGCACCTGAAAGATCGTCAGCATCCCTATCGCCAAGCGCTCGACCGCGCGGCGGCGGGGCGCGTGAAGATCATGGAGAAGACCGACCGGCTCGATGCGCGGGACGTGGAAACCAACCTCTGCGTCATGTTGCTGATGCTGCAATCCGCGAACCGCGAGACGCAGGATTCCCTGAAGATGTTTCAGGACCGGGGCGATGTGCACGGCTTCTTCCCGCCAGAAGGAGAACAACAGGCGCATCAGGCCGCCATCGACCGCACGCCGAACCTCTCCGCCTATACGGGTATGTTCCCGATGGTGAAGGATTCCCTCGGGAACGCGCTTCGGGTCATCCGCCCTGTGGTCGTTATGGACGAAGGGCACCGTGCTATTTCC
>CAUJKG010000231.1 GCA_963205465.1 Pseudomonadota bacterium
TTTACTATTAATAATATTTACATTTTAAAGCTGCAGGATTTCGAGGTAATTCGCTACCCGCATCAGATAGTTAGAGTGTTGCCGGCTCGTGCGAAAATGCCAGGTTTTCGCGCGCTAATAGGCGAGAATGGGATATTTGCGCGTCGTCGCGTTGCTTCTGCCGGTCGTATGGCTTGCCGCCTGCCCTTCGCAGGCGCAGCATCGCTTTGACATCCCGGCCCTCGACCCCCTGGCCGACATCACCGTTCCCGACCCCCAGCCGAATACGGCCCCGCAATACCTGGGGCGCGACCCTTGGCGCATAACGCGGCCGCAGAGCCCCCAGCCACCCGCTCCCCAGCAAGCACCGGCGAACGATGTATCCCCTTGGGAAGCCTGCGTCCGTGCGCCGGATGCAAGCGCGGCGCTGGCCTATTGTACGGAGTTCGCCCAGGACGAAGACCAGCCCGCGGCGCGGCGCGCGGAAGCTTTCCTGGCGCGCGCCCGCGCCCATGAAGTACAGAACCAGACCGTAGCTGCGATCGCCGACCTGACCGCGGCGCTCGAGCTGAATCCGAAATGGGCCACGGCATTCCATCGTCGCGGGGTGTTATGGACGCACGAGCGGAATTTCGACCAGGCGATCAAGGATTTCTCCGCTGCCCTCGCCCTTTCGCCGCGCTCACTGGAATTCTTCGTCGCACGCGGCGTCGCTTATCGCGGGAAGAAGGATTCCGTACGCTCCATCGCGGACTTTGATCGCGCCCTCGCAATCAATCCGCGTTCGGAACTCGCATATTACGAGCGCGGACTGACCAAACTCGATGCCCGGGATTATGCCGGTGCGACTGCGGATCTCGAGAAAGCGCTGGAACTCAACCCACGGCTCGCGCTCGCCCAATTTGCACTCGGCAACGTCCAGTACGCGCAGCGCAACATCAAAGCGGCAATCGTCTCCTACGACAAAGCCGTTCGCCTTGATCCCTCTATCGAATATTACGTTTCCAATGCGAGAGGCGTCGCAAAATTCGAAATCGGCGACTGTAACGGCGCGATCGATGACTTTTCGCGCGCGCTAGCAATCAACGAGCGCTCACCAAGCACGTTCCGGAACCGCGGCACCTGTCTGGTCAAGCGCGGCAAGTTCGAAGACGCAATCATCGATTTCACGCGCGCCATCTACATCACGCCGGACAGTGCGGACCTTTTCGCCGAACGCGGCAGTGCCTTTCTTTACAATCGGGATCTCGTGACCGCACGGCGCGACATCAACCATGCGCTCAAACTGGACGCAAAAAACGCCGCGGCCTTGCGGGCTCGTGCCCGGCTGCGGCTGATCGAGCACGATCTTCCCGGCGCGTTTACCGACTTGAACGCATCCCTTTCGCACAAGTTTTCAGACGACGCCCTGTCGGAGCGGATCTGGTTTCACATCGTCGCAAACGATCTCGATCAGGCCCGGCAGGACATCAGCGACGTGCTCGCGCGCAACCCCGCGGACCCGAGCGCGCTGTTCGCGCGCGGCTATCTCAAAATCAAAGCCGGCGATCAGATTTCCGGCAAGCAGGATATGGTCGAAGCCGTGCAGCGAGACCACGACCTCGTGCCGAGGCTCGAATTCTACGGACTGAAATTCTGACGCGAGGCCGAAAGCCCTGCTGCTGTTCTAGCGATCGAGCAACAGACCAAGCAAAGACGCGCGGTAGTTCAAACCGATGCGGAAGACGTCATATTCCGCGCGCTCGTAAAACGGCGTCAGCCCAACATATTCGGTTTTGTTATCCTCGAATTGGAAGCGAAGGTATTCGGCCTTCACGCTCCACTTGGGCGAGAGCGCGTATTCGACGCCGGCGCCCACGGTCCAGCCGACCAACGGACGGTCGGTGGTAAGAAGCGAGAACAGATAATTATTGTCGGTCGAAGCCCAGGCGAGACCGCCGGTGGCATAGAGCAGAACATTTCCGAAGGAATATCCTCCGCGCAGCCGCACCGTGCCGAACTGATCGATCTTCACGAGACAGCAATCGCCGATGAAATTGCCCTTGATCGAGGCAAACGAGATATCGCTCTCGATGCCAAGCACGATGCCAGAGGCAAACTGCCAGTTGTAGCCCGACTGAAAACCGCCAAAGCCGCCCTTTGGCTCGAACGGAACCGTCCCGCCCAGATAGGTCATGCTCTGCTCGCCGGAAGCATAGCCGCCGTGAATGCCGATATAGGCGCCGCTCCAGTTATAAACCT
Source organism: Pseudomonadota bacterium (assembly GCA_963205465.1). Classification (GTDB taxonomy): domain Bacteria; phylum Pseudomonadota; class Alphaproteobacteria; order Rhizobiales; family Xanthobacteraceae. The sequence continues at coordinate 2,221 of CAUJKG010000231.1, forward strand.
GCGGCGCGGCAGCACTTTGCATGCGTTCCGGCGCACCGAGCCGATAGTTCAGACCGAGCCGGTAGGTCTGGAATGTAAGATCCTGGGTAAACGGCCCGACCAGCGTTTCGCCGTGCTTCCTGAGATCGACATGCAGATATTCGAGTTTGACCGACCACTGAGGGGAAAGCGAGACTTCAATGCCCGCGCCCGCGGTCCAGCCGATATGCGACTGGTTCGCGGTGAAGAAACCCGCGAAATCGCTCGACGTTCGGCCCCAGGCGAAGCCTCCCGTCCCATAGACGAGTACCGGCCCCTGCGCGTAGCCGAGCCGCGTTCGTGCCGTTCCGAACCGTTCGAGATTCACCACGAGACCCGGAAAGCTCGTGGTATCGCGGACATCCGCAAAAGAAATATCGGCTTCGAAACCATAGACCCAGTTCGGCGACAGATGCGTCCAATATCCGATCTGGACGCCGCCGGCATATCCGTCGGGACGAAGATTGAACGGCACACCGACATCGATGTCGTGCTTGCCGTCCACAAAAGCTGCATGCGCGCCGATATAGAAACCGTCCCACGAAAACGCGGACGAAGGCTGCGCCATTGCGCTGCCACCAATCGCGGCCGCGGCCACCAACGCCAAACTAGCTTTACGCCAAATGTTCAAAGGACCTGCCCCTAACCCCAGGGAGGGGTTTTAAGGACGGAACTTTGAAAGATCGAGTCCCCGGCAAAGCAAAAAACCGGCTCGCAAGCCGGCAATCTGGCCGGGGTTTCTGAGTTTGAAGTTGTACTCGCTTACCAGCGCACGCCGAGCAAATCGAGAACACCAGCGCGATAGTTCAAGCCCAACTTGATCGTGTGCACATTGAAATCGTCGCGCACCACGGCGCCGCCTACCATATCTCTTAAGCCATAGTCCGCGTAGAGATACTCGACCTTCGCAGACCATTTCTGCGAGAGCGCGTATTCGATACCCGCACCCGCAGTCCATCCGAGCCAGAATTGATCGCGGGTCGTAACACCGGCTGCCGCCGTATCGGCGTGAAGCCAGGCAAGACCGCCGGTCGCGTAGTAAAGTACATTACCGCCCGCATAGCCGAACCTTGCGCGGACCGTGCCCATCGCGTCGATATCAGCACGGTTGACGCCATTCGTCTGACTGATCGCTCCCCAAGAGGAGTCGCCTTCGACACCGAACACCCAGTTCCGCGAAAGCTGCCAGTTGTACCCCGACTGAATGCCGAAGAACCCGCCCTTCGGCTCGACCGCGGCCGCGATAACGCCGGAGACATCGTAGTCGCCGAAGCCATAACCGCCGTGGATACCGATGTAGGGGCCGGTCCAGCCCGCATGACGAACCGGCGCCTTCACAGGATAGGCATCCTGGGTCGGAGCCACGTTCCAGTTGGCAAAGCGATAGTTCAAACCGAGGCGGAACGTGCTTGCCGTCAGGTCCGACGACAGGATAACGCCGGTCGAGTTGGTCGTTCCGAAGTCCAGGTAGAGATACTCGAACTTCGCCGACCAGTTGCGGGCGAACGCGTACTCGATGCCTGCACCGACCGCGTATCCGACCTGCGGACGCTCGACCGACGTACCTGCATTATTGGTGAAATCGGTTTGTGCCCATGCCAGACCGGCCGTCCCGTAGACCAGCCAGGGACCCTGCGCATAGCCAAGGCGTGTACGAGCCGTGCCAAAGACGTCGATGCTATGCACCACTGCGCCGGACGTAGCGTCAATGCCGCCGAAGGAAACGTCGACTTCGTAGCCGATCACCCAATTGCGCGAGAGGTGATGCAGATAACCAAACTGCAAACCGCCGTAACCGCCGCGCGGTTCGAGCGGAAAAGCACCGGGCGAAAAAACATCATTCGAGCCGTCGAAATAGCCGCCGTGAACGCCGATATACTGGCCTTCCCATGACCAGACCGGAGCCGGCGTGGCCTTCGTGTAAACCGGACCACGCATCGGCACGTCAGCCGCAAAAGCTGCGCCTGAGAAAGCGACAGCCGCAACGCCGCTCAACAAAACGCCTCGTAGTCCGGTCATTGAATCGCCCACTATAAATTTCCGCGGCATGGGGCGGCTTTTTGCCTTACAGGTCAAGGCTTTTGCCGACCTAACGGGGTTCCAACAGGCTCGCGGGCCGCTGCATGTGGCGGATGGGCCACAAAAAGCAGAAAGGGCCGGCGCTTCTGACGTCGCCGGTCCCTTTCCTTGAACAGCCCCCGCCCCTAAGCCCCACGGGAAGCCGCTATGTCGTCTTCACGCTTAGTGGGAGGTCATCCACTCGCGCGCAGCGCGCTGGGCGCTTGCGATTTCGTCCGCATTCATCTCCGCGGCAAGTTCCTGCCGGCAGGTCACCGCGTCGCGATTGCCGCGCGCCGCTGCCAGATTGAACCATTTGTGGGCTGCGATCCGGTCCGCATCCACATCGCGGCCGTAGGCGTAAGCCAGGCCCAGCTGGTAGAAAATATCTCCGGCCATGTTGGCCTGACCGATCGCTGCAACTTCGAGTTCGAGAAGCCGCGCCATTTGTCCGTCTCCCGTCGTTCGCGGCTTGCTTCGCCGCTTGATCACGTTGCGGACGTCCCCCGTCCGTGATGCGTAAGATGCACGGAGAATTTGAATCGCATCCTAAGGATCAGGCTGAATGAAATCTGAACGGAATCAGCAGCTTGCCGTCATTTTCGATTCCGTTAAGCACGCAAGCGCTTGAAAAACTTGCGCCTCGCCTTTTCCGGAAAGAATTGGGAAAGCCTCTCGCTTCGGACTCTGGTCACCATGCGACATGGAAGGTGATTGAAGTTCCCGCGAGCCGCACGCGCCTCGCCTCACTCTGGCCCCATGACTCGTCATGGATGGGTCGCATTACATTCACAGACGAAGAGAAGTTCGAAAAAGCGACATGAAACTCGCCCGTATTATGCTTTTGACCGCGCTTTGCGCATTCGCGGTGCCTGCGCATGCGCAGGAGAAAAACTCCGATGGCGCGAAGGTCGCCGGCATCTGGCAAAGCCAGAGCGGCATTACCCGCGTGAAGGTAACACCCTGCGGAGTAGGCCTTTGCGCGCATGTTGTATGGCAGCGCAATCCTTCGAAGGATGTCCACAACGAAGACCCGGCCAAGCGCGATCGCCCGATCGTCGGCTTGCAGCTGGTATCGAACATGAAGCCGGTCGGTGCCGACGAATGGTCTGGCTCGATCTACAATTACGAGGACGGCAAGACTTATTCGGGGAAAGTGAAAGTCGTCAGCGCAAGCGCAATCCAGATCGGCGGCTGCGTGATGGGCGGCATGATCTGCCAGAGCAAGACCTGGACGAAAATCGACTGACCAAATTTTCGCTGTAGACGCTACGGCAAGGGTGAAGGCGAAAGCGGGGCTGTAATGCCCCGCTTTCGTTTCCGGCCGCCCATGCTTACGATGCGGCAGAAGAACAAATCGCCGGAGGAAACGAATGAAGCTGAAACTTGCCCTCGCCGCCGCCGTACTGGCGTCGCTCTCGATCCCCGCTAGCGCACAGGATGCGTCCGGAACCTGGCTGACGGCCTCGGGTGAAACGCGCGTGCGGATTGCGCCTTGCGGCGGCAGCCTGTGCGGCACCATCGCCTGGACCAAGAACAGCGGCGCGAAAGACGTGAACAATCCGAACGCAAACCTCAAAGGGCGCAATCTGGTCGGCGTCACCATGATTACGATGAAGCCTGCCGGCGACAAGAAGTGGTCGGGCACGCTTTACAATCCTCAGGATGGCAAAACTTATTCCGGCACGCTGACGCAAACCGGCGCGAATTCACTCTCGCTTTCGGGTTGTGTGGCTGGCATCTTCTGCCGCTCGCAGAACTGGACGCGTGTGAATTGATGAACTTTCTGAAATTGAAGTGCGCTAGCGCCGTTGCGCTCGGGCTTGCCGTATTCGCCGCTCCCGCTTTGGCTTGCGACAAGAACGCATCGAATGACCGCATCTCGAAGGTAGTCGCCAGCGGCGAGATGCAGCGCCCTACCCGCGTATCGGAAGGCTTCGCCGCCGAGGTGACGGAAAAATTCTGGGCGAGCGCCGATGTTAAAAAGAAACAAGACCTCGCGGACGACATCGCCTGCTCGGTGGATGCCAAGACCGTGAGCTTCACCCGCGACCGCAGCGTGTTGCAGACCTATCGGGACGGCAAAGCGCAGTAGCGCGACGAGTGACTCCTAAAATCACGAAGCCGGGCGCTTTCGCGTCCGGCTTCTTCATGTCCAACATTGATAGAACGAACGCGCAGGCTATTATTTCGGCGCACCCTGCTGAAACAACAGCTTGAAGGCTTCCTTGTCCTTGGTCGCGTCGATCACCTCCGACGCTTCCGGCTTGATCTCCATCCCGCGCACGACGGCGGGCCGCGCCATCACCCGCGCAAGCCAGGCTTTGACGTTCGTAAAATCGTCCGGGTTTTGCCCCTGCCGTTCCCACGGCCGGGTCCAGCCGACGCACGCCATGTCGGCAATCGAGTATTCACCGCAGATATAGTCACGGCCTTCGAGCTTGCGGTCGAGTACGCCGTAGAGGCGACGGACCTCGTTGGTATAGCGCTCGATCGCGTAAGGCACCTGCTCCGGCGCGTAGAGCCGGAAATGATGCGCCTGCCCCGCCATGGGCCCGAGGCCACCCATCTGCCAGAACAGCCACTCATCCACCTCGACGCGCTTGCGCTCTTCTTTCGGGTAAAACTTGCCGGTCTTGCGTCCCAGGTATTGCAGGATGGCGCCGGATTCGAAGACGGAGATCGGCTTTCCGCCCGGTCCGTTCGGATCGACGATAGCAGGCATCCGGTTGTTGGGCGCGATCTTCAGAAAGTCGGGTTTGAACTGATCGCCCTTCCCGATGTTCACGAAGTGCACCTTATAGGGCAGCGCGCACTCCTCGAGCATGATCGAGATTTTCCAGCCGTTCGGCGTCGCCCAATAGTATAACTCGATAGGCTCCTGCCTCGGCCGGGCGGATTTGCCCGCGGGTCTGGCTGCCTTCCGCGCCGAAATTTTCCGGGCAACTTTCTTGCCGGCCTTCTTTTTCGTCTTACGCGCCATCGCTGACACTCCTGTCATTCAGCATCCGTTCAGGGCGGTAGTGGCCGACTTGCTTAGGCTGCCGGTCCGGAAGCGGCAACCTGTGGCGGTGGCAATGCTGCTCCGCATGTTTCAGGCAGTTGAATTGGGTGTATGCTTCCTGCGCCTATCGATGGGGAAATTTATGCTGAAAAAACTGATCCTTGCGGTCGCTCTGTTCGGCTTCGTCGGCGCCGTTACGCTGCCGAGCCTGACGATCGCACAGACGACCACGACGCAAGACACCAAGACCAAGAAGAAAGCCGAAACGAAGACGAAAAAAGCGCCGAGCGCCAAGCAACTCGCCGCGCGCAAGAAGTTCTCCGATTGCGCAAAGACGTGGGGCGACCACAAGAAGGCGACCGGCGAAAAGACCCGCAAGCAATACAACGCCTATATGAAGAGCTGCCTTTCCAAGAAGCAGTAATTTTCTCGGCGCTGGATTGATGGCACCCGGCGGAGCTTCCGCCGGGTGTTTTATCCCGGCGAGCGCTGCAAGAGGTCAGCCCTCGCCAGTGCGAAACTTGCTACCAATCCTTAGGCGCGCGACGCCGCCGGCATGACCTCAGCCGGCTTGCCATATCCTGGCAGCGCTTCGATCCGTGCTTTCCAGGCTGAGACGCCAGGATATTTCGACAGGTCGAACCCGCCATCCTCAGCATAATAAACACCCGGGTAGATCGAAATATCCGCGATGGTGAGCCGGTCGTTGGCAAGCCATTGATGTTTGGTGAGCCAGTTGTCGAGAACCGCCAATCCCGCCTCGCCTTCCGCTCGATAGAACTCGACGACCGCCGGCTCTGCCTTGCGGATGCCTTGCTTGAAGGCGCGCGAGCGAAACAGGCCTGGCGCGAGCCGGTCGAAATCCCAATAGAGCCATTCGCGGATGCGCGCGCATTCGGCAGGCGAAGCGCCGCCAAATTTTCCGGACAGCGCCGCGAGATGCTCGAGAATAGCCGTCGACTGCACGATGTAGAGTTCACCATCCTGCAGGCAAGGCACGTTTCCGAACCGGCTTTTCGCCATGTATTCCGGCGTACGGGTGCCGCCGCCCGGAAGATCGACAAGCTCGAAGCTGTGCGGCACCTGCATCAAGGCAAGCGCAAGACCCACGCGATAAGACGGACCCGAGCGCGAATGCGCGTAGAACGTGATCTTCGACATTGGCGGTTCAATTCCCTGTAAAACTCTTTTCGTAACTTGCTGAAAAGAACGTGCCCGTCTCTTCCTGCCATCCGCCAGCTAGATGCCGAGCTTCTGTTTGAGAATGTCGTTCACGGACTGCGGATTGGCCTTCCCACCCGACGCCTTGATGACCTGACCGACGAACCAGCCGAGCATCGTGGGCTTGGCCTTCACCTGCTCCACTTTGTCCGGGTTCTTGGCGATGATCTCGTCCACGACCTTCTCGATCGCGCCGGTATCGGTCACTTGTTTCAGCCCGCGCTTTTCGACGATCTCGCGGGGATCCCCACCTTCGGCCCACACGATCTCGAACAGATCTTTTGCGATCTTGCCGGAGATCGTGCCGTCCGCGATCAGATCCACGATCGAGCCTAGCTGCTGTGCGGAAATCGGGCTCTGTTCGATCGTCTTGCCTTCCTTGTTCAGGCGGCCGAAGAATTCGTTGATGGTGAAATTGGCCGCCGCCTTCGGATCGCGTCCCTTCGCGACTTCTTCAAAAAAGGCCGCTGTCTCCTGCTCCGCGATCAGAACGCCGGCATCGTAAACCGACAGACCGAATTCCTTGATGAAGCGCGCCTTCTTCTCGTCCGGCAGCTCCGGCAGGTCCGCCTTCAACTTCTCTACAAAGGCATCGTCGAACTCGAGCGGCAGGAGATCCGGATCGGGGAAGTAGCGATAGTCGTGCGCCTCTTCCTTCGAGCGCATCGAACGCGTTTCGCCCTTGGCGTTGTCGAACAGCCGGGTTTCCTGATCGATCTTGCCGCCGTCTTCGAGGAGTTCGATCTGGCGGCGCGACTCATATTCGATAGCCTGACCGATGAAGCGGATCGAATTCACGTTCTTGATTTCGCAGCGCGTGCCGAACGGGTCGCCGGGCTTGCGCACGGAAACGTTCACGTCCGCGCGGAGATTACCCTTCTCCATATCGCCGTCGCAGGTGCCGAGATAGCGCAGGATCGTGCGAAGCTTGGTGACATAAGCCTTGGCTTCCTCCGCCGAGCGCAGGTCGGGCTTCGACACGATTTCCATCAGCGCAACGCCGGAGCGG
>CAUJKG010000232.1 GCA_963205465.1 Pseudomonadota bacterium
CGCAAGCGAGGACGCCATCAGAATCGTCGGCGCGAAGAAGAACCTACGCCTGCTGCTCACCGACGCACTACCCGATCCGCGCGCGAAGGGCTTGACGTTCAAATCCATCGCCGGCGGCATGCTCGTGCAATCGCGCGACAACGCGGTCGCCGACGATCTCGAATTGAAGGTGGTAACGAAGCGAGCGCCAACCGAGGCCGAGCTCAACGATCTGCGCTTTGCCTTCCGCGTCGCCAAGCACGTCAAATCGAACACGATCATTTACGCGAAGGATCGCGCTACGGTCGGCATTGGAGCGGGGCAGATGAGCCGCGTCGATTCCGCGCGCATCGCTGCGCGCAAATCCGAAGATGCTGCAAAGACTGCCGGGCTCGATCAACCGCTTACGAAAGGCTCGGTCGTGGCGAGTGACGCGTTCTTTCCCTTCGCGGATGGCCTCTTGTCCGCCATCGAAGCGGGCGCCACCGCAGTGATCCAGCCGGGCGGCTCGATCCGGGACGACGAAGTGATCGCCGCCGCCGACCATGCCGGAATCGCGATGGTCTTCACGGGCGTGCGGCACTTCCGTCACTGACCACGCGCGAGATCAGAACGCCGCCAACGATGAAGAAAAGCACCAGCACCGAAACGCCCGCCTTCTGATTCAGCGTTAGCGCGGTCACGGTCGCCACCAGAAACGGCCCCATGAACGAGGTCAGTTTTTCGGAAAGGGCGAACAGCCCGAAGAACTGCGCAAGCTGGCGCTGCGGCGCGAGCCGCACGAGCAACGCCCGCGAAGCCGCCTGCAAGGGTCCCGCGGCAATGCCGATAAAAAGCCCGATCGCGACATAGAGTTTTTCCGAAACGCTGCCGAACAATCCGGCATGCGGATCGCCGGGTGTTGCCGGAATGACGAAGAATATCCGGTCGCGATCGATCGAAAGAATCGCGATGCACGACACCAGCAGAATGAAAAGCGAACCGAGAATGACCGGCTTCGCCCCCAAGCGATCATCGAGCTTCCCGCCGATCAAGGCCCCCGCGGTGCCGGTAATGGTCAAGAGAATGCCGAACACGCCGAGCTGGATCGCGCCCCAGCCGAACGTGCCAGCAGCATAGATGCCGCCGAAGGCGAAGAGTGCGACCAGCCCATCGGTATAGATCATGTTCGCAAGCAGAAACGCCGCGATGTTCTTGTGCTGCCGCACCTCGCGCAACGTCGCGAGCATGGTGCTCACGCCCTGTTTGATCGCAGGCCCGAGTTTCAGCGCCCGCGCATTGTCAGGCGTGAAGAGAAACATCGGCAGCACGAAAACCATAAACCAGATCGCGGTGAGCGGCCCGATGAAGCGGTCGCCTTCGCGGGCAGTGGCATCCAACCCGAACGCAGGCGGCGTGCCGATCAGCGTGAGGCCCGTCTTCGGATTGGTCGATAAAAAGAGCAATGCAAAGGCGAGCGAAACCAGCCCGCCGAGATAACCCGTCGCCCAGCCGAGCCCGGAGAGCCAGCCGATTTTATTCGGCGGCACCAAGGACGGCATCATCGCGTTGTTGAACACGGTCGCGAATTCCGTGCCGATGGTGAGCACGCTAAAGCAGACCAGCACGAACAGAATCGTGCCTTGATCGCCGGGCCTGCCGAACCAGAGACCGAGCGAGCCGATCACGAGCAGCGCCCCGAACGCCGCGATCCAGGGCTTGCGCGCCCCGGTCGCGTCCGCAATCGCGCCGAGGAATGGCGAAGTCAGCCCGATCACGATCCCGGCGGCGGCGGCGGCGAACCCCCAGAGCGCCTGCCCTTCGGCCGGGTTGCTTGCCACGGCCGATGCAAAATATGGGGCATAGATAAACGTCGTGATCAGTGTCGCGACCGGCTGGCACGCCCAGTCGAACAGGACCCAGCCGAAAATCGCCCGGCGCGGTGCTTGCGTCATGTAGCGGGAAAGCCTTTAGCCTTTTCTTTGAGCATGATCTTTTCCGAAAACCGCTTCACACTTTTCGGGATCATGCTCTAGGAGACCAACTCGCTGATCAGGTTAGCAGCCACCGCGAGTTTGGAAAGCGTCAGGCCGGATTCCGCGATTTCCTGCACTCCCCGCCGCGCACGCGCGACGTTGCCGGCATGCTCGCTGACCCATGCCTCGATCGCCTCGCGCCCGCATTTTCCGGTTTGCAGAGCGGCAGCAACGATCCGCCGTTGGCTTCCCGCGAGCCGCGCGAGCGCCAGATCATAGGCAAGACGGTCGAAGTGATCGGTAAGCTGCACACCGCCACCGGCGGCGAGCACGCTGTCGAGCCGGAAATAGTCTTCCGCAGCGAAGTAGGTTTCCGCCACCGCACGCGGCTTCTTCCCGCTCTGTTCCGCGATCAGCACGATGTCGCTTGCGGATGCGATCTCCGGAAGTTGCGCGATCTTTCTTGCCAATGCTTCCGGCACGCCCTTTTCCACGAGCGCAGCAGTCCGCGTTTCCAGTTGCGCGCGGCGTTCGGCGGGAAAGAGACCTTCGATATTCTCCGCGACGAGATCGATCCCCTCGCGATAATGCACAATGACCCGTGCCAGCCCTTGCGAGAAATCGGCATTGCGCACGAACCAGACCACGCGGTCGAGCAGGAGTTTCTTCACTGCGTCATAGAGCGAGAGTTGCAATGCACCCGGAATCTTCGCGTCGAGCGAATCGATGGCATCGTTGATTTCCGAAAGCCGGTAGCTATCGCGCACGGCGGCATAGGCTTTGGCGACGATAGCGGCTGACGCACTGGTTTCTTCCGAAACCCGCACGACAAAGGCCGGCCCGCCGCGATTGATCATCGAATTGCCGAGCCGGGTCGCGATGATCTCGCGGCGCAGTCGGTGCGTATCGACCGCCTCCCGGAAGCGTTGCGTGACTGCATGAGGAAAATAGCGCAGCAACTCTTCCTCGAAATAGGAATCGTCCGGCACGTCGGATGCGACCAGTTCGTCGAACAGCGTGAGCTTGGCATAAGCAAGCGTCACGGCGAGTTCGGGCCGCGTCAGGCCGAGACCCTTTGCCTGCCGCTCGGCAAGCGCCATGTCGGAGGGAAGGAACTCGACTGCGCGATCGAGCAGCCCGCGCCGCTCGAGATTGCGCATCAGCTGCATCTCGAATCCGGCATCGGCAGCACCTTCGCGCTCGACCAGCGAGATCGCGAGCGTCTGCAGGTAATTGTTGCGCAAAACAAGCCGCGCGACGTCCGGCGTCATCTCGGCAAGCAGCTTGTTGCGGTCTTCGAGCAGGAGCTCTCCGGTCCGCACCGGCGTCGACAGCGCGATCTTGAGATTGACCTCGACGTCGGAGGAATTCACGCCGGCGGAATTATCGATGGCATCGGTGTTGAGACGCACGCCGCGCTCCGCCGCTTCGATGCGGCCGAGCTGCGTCATGCCGAGGTTCGCGCCCTCGCCCACGACCTTTGCGCCGATTTCCGAACCGGCAATGCGGATCGCGTCGTTGGCGCGGTCGCCTACCATGGCATCGCTTTCGCCTGATGCCCGGACATAAGTGCCGATCCCGCCGAACCATAACAAATCGACTTTGCTTTTCAGGATCGCACGCATCACCTCTGCGGGCGTGGCGCTGTCTTTGCCGAGCGAAAGCAGCGACTTCATCTCGTCGGAGAGCGTAATGCTCTTCGCATTGCGCGGGAAAATTCCGCCGCCGCTGGAGAGCAGCGACTTGTCGTAGTCCTGCCAGCTCGAACGCGGCAGCTCGAACAGGCGCTTGCGCTCGGCGAAACTCGCTTCCGAATCGGGATTGGGATCGATGAAGATATCGCGATGATCGAACGCGGCGATGAGCTTGATGGTTTTTTCGAGCAGCATGCCGTTGCCGAACACGTCGCCCGACATGTCGCCGACGCCCGCGACCATAAACGGCGTTTTCGAGATATCGATATCCATCTCGCGGAAATGCCGCTTCACCGCTTCCCACGCGCCACGCGCGGTGATGCCCATCTTCTTGTGGTCGTAACCGGCAGAGCCGCCGCTCGCGAAGGCATCGCCGAGCCAGAAGCCATGTTCGATCGCAAGCGCATTCGCGGTGTCGGAAAAAGTTGCGGTGCCTTTGTCGGCGGCGACCACGAGATAAGGATCGTCCGCGTCATGACGCACGGTATTTTCCGGCGGCAAGACTTCGCCTTCGGCCGAGAGATTGTCGGTGATTTCAAGGAGCGCACGGATAAAAATTTTATAGGTCTCGGTGCCTTCGGCCATGAAGACGTCGCGCGGCGGATTGGCCGGCATCAATTTCGGCACGAAGCCGCCTTTCGCACCCACCGGCACGATCACGGCGTTCTTCACCTGTTGCGCCTTGACGAGGCCGAGCACCTCGGTGCGGAAATCCTGCGGCCGGTCGGACCAGCGGATGCCGCCCCGCGCGACTTTGCCGAAACGCAGATGCACGCCTTCGACGCGCGGCGAATAGACGAAGATTTCGAACAAGGGCCGCGGCAGCGGCAGCTCGTCGATCTTCTTGCTCTCGAACTTGATCGCAATCGTCGGGCGAGGATTTCCGTCCTTGGCGATCTGGTAGAAATTGGTCCGCACCGCCGCGGCGATCAGATTCCCAAAGCGCCGCAGGATCCGGTCTTCATCCAGGCTTTGTACCGCTCCGAGCGCGGCATCGATCCGCGCACGGATTTCTTTTTCCTCGCTGTCGCGTTTTTCCGCTGCAATGCGGGGATCGAATCGGATGTGAAACAAGGCCACGAGATCACGCGCGACCTGCGGGTGCTTGTTCACGACTGCCCAGAGATAGTCCTGGCTGTAGGGAATCGCGGCCTGCCGCAGATAGCGGCCGAGCGCGCGCACGAGACTGACGTCACGCCAAGGCATGCCGGCATAAAGCACGAGGCCGTTGAAGCCATCGTTTTCGGCGCGGCCTTGCAGCACCGCCATCAAGGCGGCTTCCAGCCGTGCATCGAGCGCTTCGGCATCGATCTCTTCGCCGTCCGCACGCTGCAGCGTCATG
>CAUJKG010000233.1 GCA_963205465.1 Pseudomonadota bacterium
CGCCATCTCGATCCCGTCATAAGGAATACCGACGCGCTCGTAAGGCGCATCAAAGAGATTCAGCGCTTTCGTGAACGAAGCGACCTTCTTGTCGTGAATGCGCTTCTTTTCCTTGATGTCGTCGAAATAAAGATACTGTCCGTAGTGATGAAACAGCGAGGCGCGTGCGTATTCGGTCGCGGCAGTGAGATTTTCGCTCTGGTCCTTTGCCTTGTTCGCGCGCTTCTCGGCCTCATCACCCCATGTCGACCACGTCGCAGGCCACGACGCCCAGTCCGGCGTCGCTTTACGAAGATCCATCAGATCGCGGTAGTGCACGCCGTCCGCAAGAAAACGATTAATGCCCTGATCGATGACGGCCTCGACAACAGATTTGCTCACGTTTCTTCCTCACCCTGAACGACGAGCACGGCTCTGCGACTCGCCCCATTGCTGTTTTCTTTTGACGATTCACTCGAACGGCTGACGCACGCTCTATTGCGCTCTTGACAGAGCGGCGCTCGCCAACGCACCAACAAGACATAAGCGGGTGCTGGTAGTTCAAGTTCATCCGCACTAAGTTTGTATACAAAGATGCCGAGCGAGTCAAACCTCGGCTGGTGCGCGCATGACTGGACGTTCAAAACAAAAAGCAGAAACTTCAGGCAACGGCGGACGCGATCTCCTTTATCGCGACGTGGCCGACAAAATTCGCAACCGCATCTCGTCGGGCGAGTATGCACCAAAGACAAAGCTGCCAAGCCTTTATGACCTTACCGAAGAGTTCGGTGTAAGCGCGATTTCAGTTCGGCGTGCGCTGAAGGATCTCGCCTACGAAGGCCTCGTCTATGGCGAGCAAGGCCGCGGCGTTTTTGTGAAAGAAAAAGGCGTCATCCATCGCGTACTCGCAGCGACGACGGATCAGTCCATCGGCGACGAGATTGCTCGCGCCGGATTTACGCCGAAGATCAAAGAACTGAGCCACGAGCGCATCAAGGCGACGGACGAAGTCGCAGCCCGCCTGAAAATCAAGGCCGGTACACGCATTTGGCGACACCAAAAGATCGCTTATGCAGACGACGAACCAGTCAGCCTCCACTATCTCTATTATCCCGAACCGCTTGCGCAGAAGCTGAAGAACAGCATCGGCAATACTTTCGTCTTTCGCATGCTGGAGAACGCAAGGATCGAGGTCGCACAGTCGCGTTTCGAATTCGGCGCCGGCGGCTTATCGGCCAAGCACGCTGATTACTTCCAGCAATCCCCAGGCACACCAATGGGGCACATCTATTTTACACCACAGACAAAAGACGGTGCGCCCATATTAACCGGCCATACGATCTACCGGTCGGATCGCTTCCTTTTTGCGTTCGACGTTCCACACTAATTTACGTTGACGCCACGCTCAATCGTGTATTTGCGATCGAGCAACTTGGCGGAATGATTACTGTCCGACTGCGCGATCAGCACCGACAGTTTTTGCCCGCGCAGCGCGCCGATTACCTCGGAGAGCCGTTGCGAAAGCGCTGGCGCAACGCCCTCGAAGGGCTCATCCAGCAACAACAGCTTGGTGCCGGCAACAATCGCGCGCGCAAGCGCAACCAGTTTTTGTTGACCGCCGCTGAGCAGAAGCGCACGGCGGTCGCGCATGGCGGCGATTTCAGGAAGCAAATCATACGCGACTTGAAGCCGCTGCTCCGGATTGAGATGCTTCATGGCCCACACCGGCAGAAGGATGTTTTCTTCTACCGTGAGCTGCGGAACCAAACGGCGATCCTCCGGCATGTAACCGATACCGAGTGCTGCACGCTTGTCAGGCGAAAGTGACCCAAGCGGCTTTCCCTGAAACGAGATGCTGCCTTCGCGCAACGGCAGAATACCCATCAGTGCGCGCATCGTGGTCGTCTTTCCTGCACCATTGCGGCCGACGAGGCCGATCATCTCGCCTTCGTCGATCTTCAGATCGACGCCACGCAAAATCTCAATCGCTTTGATGGAGACATGGAGTGATTTTGCTTCGAACATAATCTACCCCGCCGTTCCGGTGATGTGCGTCCGCACGATTTCGTTCTCCAGCACCGCTTTCGGAACGTCGTCGGCAATGATTCTGCCATCGTAGAACGCAAGTACACGTTGCGCGTAACGTGAAACGATATCCATGTCATGTTCGACGAAAAGGACGGTGACATCGTTGTCGAGCGCCGACATCACGATATCCATCAGCGCGAACTTCTGCTCCGCGGCGACGCCGCTGGTAGGCTCATCCAGCAGAAGGATTTTCGGCTTTCTGGTAACGGCGACCGCAATATCGATCAGCTTGCGCACGCCTCCTGGAAGTTCCGAGATGATCTGTTCGCGATAATCGGCGAGCCGGAAACGCTCCAGCAAATTGTCGATCGCCTGCTCCATTTCGGCATCTATTGTCGCGTAGGGCGAGTAGGCACGGCCGTTCGCGATGCCAAGCGCGACGGCAAGATTTTGCGCGGTCGTTAACGTGAGAAAAAGCTGCGGCACCTGAAAGGAACGACAGACCCCTTCTCTGGTGAGAGATCGCGGCGCATGGCCGGTAATGTCGCGGTCTTGGAGCAGAATCGTACCGCTATCGGGTTTGACATAGCCGGTGACGATATTGACGAAAGTGGTCTTGCCGGCGCCGTTCGTTCCGATCAGGCCGAGCCGCTCGGATTGCTTTACGCTGACATTGATATCATGCGCAGCAGTCACAGAGCCGAAGGATTTGTTGACCTGCTTTACCTCCAGAATCGCCGTCATGCTATCTTGCTCCCTTCGAGGCGCTTCTTGCGGCGCTGGAGCAGTCCGCCAATGCCATTCGGCAGGAAGAGGATCGATGCGAGCATGAAGATGCCGAGCGACATCTGCCATGCATTTGGAAAATACTGGCTTGAGAACGAGCGAATGAACTCAAGCATAATCGAAGCCGCGAATACCGCGCTGACGCTGAGATAGCCGCTCAGGATCGCGACAAAAACGAATTCTCCCGATGTCGTCCAGAACGCGAGCTCGGGATCAATGTGCGCAACTGCGATTGCGTTCAGTGCACCGCCGATGCCGCCGAGAAAAGCAGCAGCGGTGAAGTTCTCGGAAATGACGCGCTTGACCGACGAGCCGAGGTATTCGACGCGGATTTCATTGTCGCGCACGGCAAGCGAAAGCAGACCGCGCACGGAGTTGAAGTGAACTTTGCAAGCTAGCGCGCATGCGACGACGAGCACACAAGCGAAAAGATAAAGAGAATACACCGCTTCGGCGGAACTCGCCGGCTGGAAGCCGAGGAAGCTCGGCGGACGCAGATTAAGCCCGTCCGATCCACCCAGGAAGTCAGCCTTCGTAAGTGCGCCATGCGCGAGCATGGAAAGCGCAAGCGTGAGCGTCGCGAAGAAGATGCTGCGGTAGCCGGCAAGCAGCGGCGCAATCACGGCGCCGAGCACAAGCGATACGAAGCCGCCCGCAAGCACAAGCAACATCGCATCATTGACGCCGCCCCACAACATGAGGAGCCCTGCACCGTAACCGCCCGCGCAGTAGAACAGCCCCTGCCCGAACGACAGCAGGCCGCTGCGAATGATCAACACGAGTCCGAGCGCGGCGAGGCCTTTGGCAAACGCGGTGACGAGTAGAAAGACGCACCAGCCAGGCAGCACTTTGCCGAGCACGGCAAGCATTACGAGCGTCAGAGCCGCGACGAAAGAAATTACGGATGGCGAGGACATATCAAATTTTCCGTAGCGCAGTTGGCGCGAAGATGCCCTGTGGGCGCACCGCAAGCATCACGGCCATCACGAGATAAACAATGAAGAGCTCGGCCCAAGGCGCAAGATGGATGGCAAGCGCACGGGCGAGGCCCACGATCAGAGAGGCAATTGCTGCACCCTCAATACTGCCCAGACCGCCGATGACGACGACGGCAAAGCTCAGCAACACGACCATGACTGCGAGACCGGGCTGAACAGAAATCTTCGGTGCGGTAAACGCTCCGCCCAGCGCCGCAAGGAATACGCCGATGGTGAAAGCGACGATAAAAATCTTGGTCACATTGACGCCGGCGGCGCTGCTCATTTCACGATCGTGAATGACGGCAAGCACGACCTTTCCGCTTTTGGTGCGGTTCAGGCCAAGCCACAACACGATGCCGATCACGACGGCAAGGCCGACCAAGAACAAATCATAGCCGACATAGTTCATGCGGCCGATATTTATATTACCGAACAAGCCGTAGGGCTCATAAGCATAGTAAGGGTTCACGCCCCAGATCAGCTTTGTTGCGTCCTCGAGAATGAGGAACAGGGCATAGGTGACAAGTACAAGCACGATCTCGTCACGATGGTAGAAAAAGCGGAGCAATCCGCGCTCAAGTAGCGGGCCGAGCACGATAGCGGCAGCAAGTGCTGCTCCTGTCATCGCAAGCAGACCCAGCATCGGCGGGTTGGAACCGGAATAATACATACCCACGGCGTTCGCAGCGACATAAGCGCCAATCGCATAGAAGTTTCCGTGCGCGATATTCAGAATGTTCAATACGCCGAAGATCAGGGTCAGTCCCACGGCGACGATAAAAATCCATGACGCGTCGATCAGGCCGTCGATCAGGATCGTGGTAACGAGTTGCAAGTTTTTCGCCTCGGCTTGAGGTTAGCGATGGAACGCAACGGCTTTCGCCGCTGCGTTCCATACTCTCCGGCGCTTACGCACCGGCGGGCGGATTAGTTACACTTCGCGCCGGGAAAACCCTGCGCAATCCAGTCTTCCGATTTGATTCCGACCGGCGGGTTCACGCATTCGGCGGCAAAGACCTCAACGTCGGTGACGATCATGCGATTGAGCTTACCGTCCCACTTGGTGACGCCGATTGCATTCGCCTGGATCGCCTGGTGACCATTGCCGAGCGCCATCTTAATCTTGCCGGACGGCGTGTCCCACTCAAGTCCTCGCAATGCGGCGGCGATTTGTTCCGTCGTCGGCTTATTGTTGCCGTTCGCGGCCATCGCCTTCTCGACCGCGCTCTTCAGGCCTAGAACCGATTGGGTCATGCGGTAGTGCGCCTGACTCGGCAGAACGCCCGGCTCATTCTTCTGCGTGTTGGCGATCAGCCAGTCGTTGAGCGCACTCTTCACGGCGAACGGACCACCGACGCCACGCGCACCGATGATCACGCCTTCCGGCATACGCTTGCCGAGCGGATGCAGCACATGGTCGCCAGCCATGATCGCAACTTGACGGCCCTTGAAGAGACCGCGCGGGGCTGCCTGCAAGATAAAGGCCTGGAGGTCACCGCCCCAAAGGCTGGTGTGAATGATGCTCGGATTGGTCTGCAGAAGCGCCGAGATTTCGGTGCCGTATTGGCCCGCGCCCAATTTCGGCCAGAGTTCGGAACCCGTCTTCGTGGTCGGATTTACTTTCTGAAGGCTCTGGATGAAGTCCTTCCAGTTGTCACGGCCATAGGCGTAATCCGGATTGATGCCGGCGGCGGTTTCGAGCTTTATTTTACGCTTTTGCAGGTAGCGAACGATGGCGACGTTATCCATCGTCGCATGCGAGGAATTGCGGAAAACATACTGATAGTTGCGGTCCTCGAAGATGCGCGGCGTTCCGCAATCGAACAGAATCAGAAGCTTTTTCATCTCTTCCGCGACGGGCGCGGCGGCGAGACAATTGCTCGACGAAATATAGCCGATGATTGCATCGAATTTGTCGCGGTCGAACGCGTTACGCAGTTCCTGCACCTGCTTGGTGGTACCGCCGCTTTCATCGATGACACTGACTTCGACTTTCAGGCCGCCAAAGCCGATCTTGTCATACGGTGGCGGCAATTGTCCGCCGGCGTTCAGCGCCTGCACCAAACGGTTCGCTGCGTTCCAACCCGGCGTGCCGAACGATTCCGCGCCCGGACCGGACGTGAACGTAACGATACCGAGCTTGAACACCTTCTCGTTGCCCTGCGCAGAGACGGGCGTAGTTATGAAGCTCGCTGTGCTGAGGCACGCAGCAGCAGCCAGAACGCCCCAAATAAGCTTTCTCATCTTCTCTTTCCTCCAGAACGATAGCATTTTTGTTGTTTGCCGTTGCCGGCAACTATGTATACAAAGTGGGCAAGAGTCAAACTACCGCAATGGAAGACCGGCGGGAGACAAAAATGCTTATAGAAATGCGCACTTACACGCTGAAGCCGGGAACAGCCGCGGAGTACATAAAGCTATACGAAGAAAAGGGATTGCGGGTGCACCGGGAAACGCTCGGCAATCTGATCGGGTACTTCACGACCGAGATAGGCGACATCAATCAGATTGTGCATCTCTGGGGATACTCGTCGTTCGAAGATCGTGCGGCCCGGCGAGACAAGCTCGCCGCAAATGAAGAATGGAAAAGCTTTCTGAAGGCTGCGCAGCCATACTTTGTAACGCAGAAGATTCAGCTGCTGCGCGGCACTGAATTTTCGCCAATCAAATAAACAGAAACGGAGCGCCGTTGCGCCATCGAATGAATGGCATAAGCAATTGAACTAACAAGCATTTTAGCTCATTCGCTCTGCCATATCAGGACTTATACCAACGAAACACCGAGCAATGCGCTCCGATGCCTGCATCTTGAAAAACGCCCGTGCAGAATGCGGCAGCGACCATGCGAGGATTTTCTCGGGCTGGTTTCGACCGCATCCCGAACCACGAGCATTGACCTCGCGCGCGATAAATCTTTATGAGTTACCGCGAGCGGATTAGCGTTTACTCATAAACGTTATCAAACCAACGCCTTCAAACCGCCGCGCACGGGCCCACTGCGCGAACTCTTCGAGGCCGCTGGTCAAGCTCCCAAACACTGTCAGCGTGTTCGGCCCAGAGGGCAACCGCGCTTCCGCTGTACCGTAGGTAACGGTGATCTCATTATACTTGGGATCGAACGCTACATCTCCCGGGCGAACAAGCCGCGTAAGATTCTCTTCTTTCTCAACACCAAGCGATACCGGCTTTGCACCCATCAGCATGTCACCGCTCCAAGCGACATGAACCACGGGCAATTCGATGGGCAGCTTTTCCAGAAAGGCCGCACTCGTTTCAGGGACACCAACATCATAGATCAGGATATCGGCCGCGCGCCCATCCCACTCCATTCTGACGAGCGTGTTTCCGCGCCGGAAATCGCTCCATGTCTTTTGCCAGTACCAATTTTCCGCATGCATGAGGTCACCCGACAATCTGCGCAATCCGCTTATATTCCACGGATTCGAATGAGACTTTATCCTTGAAGACGCTCCAGCCCCGCCGCGCAGAAAACTCCGCCGTTTGCAGTGCGGATGCATCATCGAGTTCGTAGATCGCTACATATTTGCGTGTGCCGTCTGCACCTTGGCTGACGTAACGCTGCCCGGATCGAAAACCGGGGCAGTCAACAATCTCGGGCAGATGTTCTTCATTGTACCAGCGATTCCAGTCCGCCTCGACGGCAGGATCGATCGTCGCGGAAACAACAAGAATGGTCTCCGGTAAGCTCATGATATCTCCTTGATTATAAGTGCCCGAGGTCGGCGACGCTGCCGGGGCCTCGAACAGCGCCGCCTCGGATCGACCAGCCGGCGCAGGTCTGGTTCCGGCGTGTCAAATATCATCCTGTTCTTTACACGCGCTCAGATGTCATTTCTCGGCATCCTTTAACACCCTATTCGCGCCGCCGACCTGTGATCCGTTCGGGTTAAGCTCGAGAAAGTTTCCACGGAAGAAACACAACGGATGTTCGGCATTGGTTTCGAAAGCCGTCACCTTGCCGATAACAATGACATGATCGCCCGCCTCGTGCTCGGACCATGGATCACAGGAGAGCCAGGCAATATTCTCGGCAAGCCGCGGAATTCCATCCTGCCACTGCCACGTGAGCGGCAGTTCGTCATCCAGCCGATGTCCGGCGAACTGCTTCGCCAAATCTCTCTGCCGGTGATTCAACACATTCACAACGAACGAACTGCGCTGAATATGCGCCGCCGACCTTGTGCCGCGCTTAAGACAAATCAGCACCAGCGGCGGATCAAGCGAAACCGAGGTGAAAGAATTAACCGTGACCCCTCGCGGGCCTCCCTCGGTCGGGTACGTAACAACGGCCACCCCCGTCGCAAAATGCCCAAGACATTGGCGCAGCGATTGCGTGGCCGAATAAGCGGCGTCCGGCGCCGCGGATATAGCGCGCGAAAGCATGACAGCTTCCCGGTGCGTTTCGCGCTATTCGGCAGCAACGGCTGCAGAAGAGCTGTTCGGACTTCCCTGATCCGGAAGGTCATAACTCTTCATGAACCCGTCGACCATGCCGCGCGCTGCATCCCAATCATAAAAACGGAATGCGTGTCCGCGGGTCACGAAGCTCGGCCCGGAGTAGAAAATTTCATATTGCAGATGCCGGGAGCCGAATTCGGAACCGACGGCGTCCCATGCGAGCTTGAAGAACTTCACGCGCTCCTTGGAATCGACGATCGATGAACGCTGCGTTTTCTCGATAATCGCGGCAAATTCCGGATTGGAAAAATCCGCGGCCTGAGAGGGCAGCATGATCAGCCCGCCACCAGCCAAGGTGCGGATCGTATCGATCACTTCCGGATAGAGCTGCTGCGAAATCGCCTGGGATGCAGCCAGAATCGTGCGGTTCGGCACAAAATATTCGCCGAACTGTTCGCCCGACGATTCCATGGCGATGACCATGGCCTCGACGCTCGTAGCTTTTGCCGCGAGCAGTCCGAGCGTTTCGCGCACCGTAGGATAATTGATGATCCCGTTGATCTCCGCGATCTTACGCGCAAGCCCGAGCAGAAACTGCATCTTGACCGCAAGGCGGATCTGACACTGATAGTTCTGCAATACATGCGCACGCGTATCGTGCCACTGCCCCTGCGCCATCTGCACGTCGCGATGCACAAGCACCCGCTCCCACGGCACTTTGACATCATCGAAGTAAATGATGGCATCGTTTTCGTCGAAGCGGCTGGAAAGCGGATTGTCGAAGACCGAAGGCGCTGCTGCTTCGTAGGATTTGCGCGAGAACGCTTTCAACCCCTTCGCATTCATGGGCACCATAACGGTAAAAGCGAAGTCTTCTTCTCCCGCCTGCAACCCCATGAAACCCGACACCATGATTTCATTCGCGAAGATCGTGCTGGTTCCCAGCATTTTCGCGCCCCGAATGGTGACGCCTGTGCTGTCTTCGTCGACGATGCGCGCGACCAGATCCTCGCCTGGCTGGTTCGACGCGGCTTTTGAGCGATCCGCCTGCGGATTGATGATGACGTAGGAGAGATAAAGATCGTTATCGCGGGCGTAATGAAAATAGTCGCCAAGCGCCTTGGCGCGGGCGGAGCCGTGCTTTTCAAACGCCTTGAGCCCCATATACATGCCGGCGAGTGACGAACCGACGTGGTCAGGCGAACGGCCCAGCATGCCACATGTCGTTTCCGCCCATGCCGTAAGTGCCTTGCGACGATCAACCAGCTCGCGATAATTCCTGGGCAATTGCCACAAGCGGTTGACGCGTTTGCCATTGGTCGGCGAAACGAATGTCATCGCTTCAAGGTTCGCAGGATCCGACTGAAAATCATAAAGCGCGCAGGCCGACCGCACCGATTGCCGGAAAGCTGAATGCGTCGTGATATCGGCAACTTGCTCGGAATAGATGTAAACGGCTCTACCGTCCTGCAGCGAGCGTAAGTGATCGCGTCCCGTCTTCACCATTGCGCTTCCTTGGCGTTTGGTGGCGGGGCGCCGAGATCATTCTCGTTGCGACCATCCGCGGATGTTGCTGATCCGAGCCTTACGCCCCCCATTATTGGGGATGTGGCGCGTCCGGCATATCCGGACCGAGGCGCTATCGATCCACTATTCTGTCCTGAATTCCGAAAGTCAAGCGCACGGTTCAATTTGCACCTTCCCAAATCGCAGTGTCGCTCGGCACTGCGTGAAGCTTCGCGGCGTTCGGGCTTGTGTCTAGAACTTCGCCTGCACGGTCTGATTGTCACCATCGGTGATCTGGATCGCACCCTTGACCGGCGTGGAGAGCGCCACAGGCGACGTGCCGGTCAGCACGTTTTCACCGCGCGGCGCGAGTTTGATCTGGGCCGGCTTGCCGTTGACGATCAGTACCGCGGTTCCCTTGAAGCCCTTGGTCGAGACCGGCGTCTCGGCATGATCGGTGACAAACACGTCGAGCGTATTTCCCTTCACCACCACCTCGACATGAAAATTTCCGGCATCGGTCTGCTGGCCGCCGTTCTTGCCCTTCTCGGGGGCGTGGGCGATAGCCGCTCCGGCGACGAGAAGCGCACCAAAGATTGCGAGAATGAGTTTGCGTGTCATGTCGTTTTCTCCTTTTTCAAAACTAGAAGACTTCGGAAGGTTGAGTGGTACGGGAGGCCGTTCGTTCCTCTCGCAGGCGCTCGAGCGGCACGCGGCCGAAGCGCCTGAACAAAAGCGGTGTCAGGATGGCATCGAGCATGGTCGCGCTGACCAGACCGCCGAAGATCGTGACCGCGACCGGATGCAGGATTTCCTTGCCCGGCGAACTTGCATCGATCATCAGCGGCACCAGTGCGACCCCGGCGGATAGCGCCGTCATCAGGACGGGTGTGAGCCGCTCCAGCGTGCCGCGCACGATCAGCGCCTCACCGAACGGCATCCCTTCGCGCAGCGAGAGGTTGATGTAATGGCTGATCTTCAGGATGCCGTTGCGGGTCGCAATTCCCGTCAGCGTCACGAAGCCGATCATCGACGCGACCGAAAGCGGTAGACCGCTGATCCAGAGCGCTGCCACGCTTCCGACCAGCGCGAAGGGAATGCTGCCGAGAATGATGAGTGCGAGGGCTACACTTTTGTAGCGGCTGTAGAGCACGGCAAAAATCAGGAGCAGCGAGATCAAAGATAGCCCTGCGATCTGCCGGCTCGCGCTCGCCTGTGCCTCGAAATTTCCTTCGAGACTGACGAACACGCCTTGCGGCAACTGCACCGAGGCAATCTGCCGCCGGACCGCTTCGGCGACGCCTGCCGCATCCGCCCCATCCGTATTCGCGAAGACCGCGATCCGGCGGCGGCTGTTCTCACGCAGGATCTGGTTAGGACCGTCGGTTTCGCGAATTTCTGCGATGTGCCGCGCCGGCACCCAGCCGCTCGGCGTCTGCACGAGAAAATTGCCGAGCCCTTGCGTCGTACGCATCTGGTCGGGCAACCGCATCACGACGTCGAAGCGGCGATATCCATCGATTACGCGCGACACCACGCGCCCGCTCGACAGACGGCTGATCTGCTCGACCACCGCCGCCGGCTGCACGCCGTAGAGCGCCGCCTTCCGGTAGTCGACCCGCACTTCGAGATGCGGGATCAGCACCTGCTTCTCAACCTGCAGGTCGCGAATACCCGGCACCGAAGCGAGCTTGCCGCGCAGTTCTTCCGCAAGCCGGCGAAGCACATCGAGATCGTCGCCGAAGATCTTGAGCGCTATCTCGGCGCGGACCCCGCTCAACATATGATCGATACGGTGCGAGATCGGCTGGCCGACGATCACGCTCACCGGCAGCACCGAAAGCCGGGCACGAATTTCATTCGCAACCGCTTCCTTGTCGGCGCCCGGATGCATCGAGACTTCAATTTCGGAAACGTGGATGCCCTCGGCATGCTCGTCGAGTTCGGCACGGCCGGTGCGCCTACCGACGACCTTCACTTCCGGAATATCGAGCACGAGCCGCTCGGCGATCGCACCGATGCGGTTCGATTCCGCAAGCGATATGCCCGGATTGAACGAAACGTTCACCGTATAGGTGCCTTCGTTGAAGGTGGGCAGAAAAATGCGCGGCAGGAACGCAAGTCCGAGCAGGCCGAGCGCAACGATAACAACCGTTCCTGCGAACACGGCGCGATCCGCCGCGAATGCGCGCTGAAGCAGCGCCTCGTTCCATCGCTTCAGCGTCGCAACGATTCGGCTTTCGCGCTCGCCGAGTGATTTCATGTTCGGCAGCAAGTAATAGGCCATCACCGGCGTCAGCGTGATCGAGACCGCAAGGCTCGCCAGAATTGCGATGATGTAGGCTTGACCAAGCGGCACGAACAACCGCCCCTCAATGCCCGACAAGGCAAAGAGCGGTACGAACACTAGGATGATGACCAGCGTCGCGTAAACGATGCCGGAGCGGACCTCCTGGCTCGCCGACACCACGACGTCGAAAGCGGAGCGCGGATTTCCCGCCTCGCGGTTTTCGCGCAACCGCCGGAAGATATTCTCGACATCGACCACGGCATCATCAACCAGTTCGCCGATGGCAATCGCGATCCCGCCGAGCGTCATGGTAGTGATGGAGAGACCCGCGAAATAGAACACCAGTGCCGTAACCAGCAGCGAAACTGGAATCGCGGTCAACGAGATCAACGTCGTCCTGACGTTCAAGAGGAACGCAAACAGCACGATCGCCACGACGGCAATCGCTTCAAGCAGCACCACCTGCACGTTTCGCACAGAGGTACTGATGTAATCCGCTTGCCGGAAAATTACCTGATCGAGCTTCGTCGCTTCGGGCGCGGTGCTGGCGAGTTGCTCCAGCGCCGCCTTGATCTCGCGCGTCAGCTTTATCGTATCGACGAAGGGCTGCTTTTCGACCGAGACCATGACCGCCGGCGCGCCCATGTAGCCGGAGTCGCCGCGCTTCACCCGTGCACCGAAGGCAACCTCGGCGACCTGCCGCAGATAGACCGGACCGCTTGCGTCGTTCGCGACCACGATGTTGCGCAGGTCGTCGAGGCTCGTGGTGCGGCCGATGCTCCGGATCAGATATTCCCGCGCATGCTGATCGGTGAAGCCGCCGCCGAGATTGGCGCCGAAGGAGATCAGCGCCTTTTCGATCTGTTCCGGCGAGACATTGAAGCTGCGCATCGCGGGCGTGTTGACGAGGATCCGGAATTGCCGGACTTCGCCCCCCATCGGGATGACCTGCGCGACGCCGGGGATCGTCAACAGCCGCGGCCGGATGGTGAAGTCCGCGAACTCCCGCAATTCCATTGGCGAGAGCTTCGGGTTCGTCACCGCGAACATGAAGATCTGCCCCATGATCGAACTCACCGGCCCGAGTTGCGGCACGAGATTGGGCGGAAGCTGCTCGCGCACCAGCGACAGCCGTTCGCTGACGAGTTGGCGGGAGCGGAAAATCTCCGCATTCCATTCGAACTCGACATAAACGAAAGAAAGCCCGACACCTGAAACTGAGCGCACTCGCGTGACGCCCGGCAGACCGTTCATCTGCGTCTCGATCGGAAACGTGATGAGCTGCTCGACTTCCTGCGGCGCGTACCCTTCCGCCTCGGTGATGATGGTCACCGTCGGCCGGTTCAGATCCGGCAATACGTCCACCGGAAGCTGGGTGATCGCAAAGCCGCCATAGACCATGAGCGCGAGCGACAGCGCGAGCACCAGCACGCGGTTCTGCACGGAGCGGCTGACCAGGAAGGTGAACATGGTCAGCGCACCTGATCCAGGAGTTCGGCGCCGAGCACCACGACACGCTTGCCGTCGGCGATTCCTGCGGTGACGATCACGCTGTCCGCGTCGAGCACCTCCGCCTTCACGGCACGAGCCTCGAACCGCTCCGCGCTGACGTGCTCGAACACAATATACTGGCCATTCGCGGTGCGGATCAGAGCCGCACGCGGCAGACGGATGCCACGCCGCTTTTCCGGCAGGCTTGCGAACACGGTCACGAACTGCCCGGCCCAGATATCTTCCGGCTTTCCGTCTATCGCGAATTGCACGGCAATCGACTGGTTGCGCAACACCGCGGCACTGCCCCGAAACACCAGATCGACAGTATTGCCGTTGGCGGCGCGCGCACTCGCGCTTTCCACTTTGGGGATCGCCTCAAAACTCAGCGCCTCGACCCAAAGCCGGGCTGGATCGACAATCTGGAA
>CAUJKG010000234.1 GCA_963205465.1 Pseudomonadota bacterium
CGATCGACCTGATGCACGCGCAGACCGATCTCGCGCTCGCGGGCGGACTGGAGACGCAGCAAGCGCGGATCGCAAAAGCCGGCCGCTACGTCGCCAACGCCGGCATGAGCCTCGCGCGGATCGAGATCGCCGCTTCCGCAGCCATCGCGCTCATCGGCGCGGGACTGACCTTGTCGCTGCTCGTGATCGGCGCGAAAGCGATAGAGGCCGGCACGCTCGACGGACCCTTGATGGCGATGCTCGTGATCGGCGGCTTCGCGGCGCTCGAAGTATTTGCTCCGCTCCGCCGCGGCGCGATCGAGATGGGACGCATCGCCTTCTCGGGACGCAGACTGGCCGCACTCGCGCAAACCGAACCGGCCCCGGATCACCGGACTATCGACGCGGAAGGCTCCGCCGTCGAACTCTCCGGCGTCACCTACCGGCATGGGCCGCATGCGGCACCCGTGCTCGAAAACTTCTCGTTGTCTGTGCGTGTGGGCGAGCGCGTCGCGCTCACCGGCAAAAGCGGCAGCGGAAAGTCGACGCTGCTTTCTTTGATTGCGGGACTGGCCGCACCCGAGCGAGGCGGAATCCACATTCGCGACGAGGGCAAACGCCCCGCACTCGGCCTGCTTACGCAGCAGACGGAATTGTTCAGAGGCACGATCGCCGAGAACCTGCGGATCGCAGCGCCCGATGCGCCTGATGCGGCGCTCTGGCAGGCGCTCGAAGTCGCGGAACTGGCCGGAAAAATCCGCGGATTCCCCGAAGGACTGGCATGGCAGCTCGGCGAAACCGGTGCCGGTTTTTCCGGCGGCGAATTGCGGCGGCTTGCGCTCGCGCGGCTGGTGCTGCGCAATCCTTCGATCTGGCTACTGGATGAGCCCACGGCCGGGATGGATGAAGCACTGGCGGAGCGTGTGCTCGCCAATCTCGGCCGTCATGCAGACGGGGCGACCATGATCGTCGCCGCGCATCACCCGCGCGAAATCGCGCTTGCGAGCCGGACCGTTTCCCTGCCCGGCACCAAAAACGCTTGATGTAAGTCAAGGCGGCGAAAGCGCCCCTTGCTACCGTTTCGCAAGCAAGCCTTCCGGCTTTTGCAGCGAGACTGTCCCATGGAAATCGATGTCGTCACTCTTTCGCGGCTGCAGTTCGCACTGACAGCCATGTATCACTTTCTGTTCGTTCCCCTGACACTCGGGCTCGCGATCCTGCTCGCCATCATGGAAACGACCTATGTCATGACCGGCCGCGAGATCTGGCGGCAGATGACGAAGTTCTGGGGCACGCTGTTCGGCATCAATTTCGCCATCGGCGTTGCGACCGGACTCACCATGGAATTCCAGTTCGGCATGAACTGGAGCTATTACAGCCACTATGTCGGCGACATCTTCGGCGCGCCGCTCGCCATTGAAGGACTGATGGCCTTCTTTCTCGAAGCCACCTTCGTCGGTCTGTTCTTCTTCGGCTGGAACAAGCTCTCGAAACTGCAACACCTCGCCGCCACCTGGGCTGTGGCGCTCGGCACGAATTTTTCCGCGCTCTGGATCCTGATCGCGAACGGCTGGATGCAGCATCCGGTGGGCGCTGCGTTCAACCCGCAAACCATGCGCATGGAAGTGACGAACTTCTATGACGTTCTGTTCAATCCGGTCGCGCAGGCGAAGTTCGTGCACACCGTATCGGCTGGCTACGTCACGGCAGCCATGTTCGTGCTGGGCGTCAGCGCCTGGTACCTCCTGAAAGGCCGCCACATCGAACTCGCCAAGCGTTCGATGGCAGTCGCCGCCAGCTTCGGTCTGCTCGGCGCGTTAAGCGTCGTCGTGCTGGGCGACGAAAGCGGCTACTCCGCCACCGAGCATCAGAAGATGAAGCTCGCCGTCATGGAAGGCATGTGGCACACGGAAAAAGCACCCGCGGGCTTCACTTTGTTCGGAATCCCCGACCAGGAGAAACGCGAGACGAAATATGCGATTCACGTGCCTTATGTGCTCGGCCTGATCGCGACACGTTCGCTCACGCAGGAAGTGCCCGGGATCGTCGATCTCGTGAACCGCGCCAAGCTCGACATCGCCAAAGGCGTCAAAGCCTATGACGCGCTGACCACCATTCGCTCGCAGAAAGGCCAGAACATCGAGCAGGCGACCAAGAACGCCTTCGAGGAAAACGGCCGCTATCTCGGCTACGCTTTTCTTCTGAAGCGCTACGTCGAGGATCCGCGCAAGGCCACGCCGGAAATGATCGAGAAGGCGGCGTGGGATACCGTGCCCACGGTCTGGCCGATGTTCTGGTCGTTCCGCCTCATGGTCGGGCTCGGCCTTTACTTCATCCTGTTCACCGGCGTGTTCTTCTACCTCGCCTCCACCGGCGGCCTCGACAAACGCCGCTGGCTGTTGCGCCTCGCGGTGTGGTCGATCCCGCTGCCGTGGCTCGCCGCCGAACTCGGCTGGTTCGTCGCCGAATATGGCCGCCAGCCCTGGGCCGTCGAAGGCGTGCTGCCCACCGCGATCGCGGTTTCGCATCTCGGCATCTGGGAAGTCGCGATCACCATGACCGGATTTGTCCTGTTCTACACCGTGCTTCTGGTCATCGAGATGAAGCTGATGCTCAAGGCCATCAAGGCCGGCCCGCAGCCCGACAGGAACGCGGATGTCCCGCTGGTCGGCCGCGTCCAAACCGTTCCCGCGGAGTAAGTCCCATGATCCTATTCGAATTCATCGACTACGGTACGCTGAAAGTGATCTGGTGGGTGCTGCTTGGCATATTGCTGATCGGCTTTGCCGCCACCGACGGCTTCGACATGGGCGTCGCGACGCTCCTGCCCTTCGTCGCGAAGAACGATGTGGAACGCCGCGTTGCCATCAACACGATCGGCCCGGTCTGGGAAGGCAATCAGGTGTGGTTCGTGCTCGGCGGCGGCGCGATCTTTGCCGCCTGGCCGCCGCTCTATGCCGTCAGCTTCTCCGGTTTTTATCTGGCGATGTTCGTGGTGCTCGCCGCGCTGATCCTGCGCCCTGTGGGCTTCAAATACCGCTCGAAACGGCCGGACGCGGGCTGGCGGCGTAACTGGGATATCGCGCTCTTCGTCGGCGGCTTCGTTCCTGCGCTGATTTTCGGGGTCGCGGTCGGCAACGTGCTGCAGGGCGTGCCGTTCCGGCTCACCGAGGATCTTCGCACGATCTATGAAGGCAGCTTCTTCGGACTGCTCAATCCCTTCGCACTGCTCTGTGGCCTGTTGAGCGTCGCGATGCTCGTGATGCACGGCGGCGCCTGGCTTGCGGTGAAAGCCGGCGGCGTGGTCGCCGAACGCGGCAGGCGCTACGGTTCTTACGCCGCGCTCGCCGTGATCGTGCTCTTTGCCTTCAACGGGCTCGTGCTCTGGCTGATGGTGAAGGGCTATCGGATCGTCGACGGCACCACGCCCAACATGCTCAGCAACCCGCTGTTCAAGACCGTGACGCGCGACGGCGCTTCCTGGTTCTCGAACTATGCGGCCTATCCATGGACGACGATCGCGCCCGCGCTCGGTTTCGCAGGGGCGGCCGGTGCTTTCATCGGACTCAGAGGACACAGCGAACTCATGACTTTCGTCGCGAGCAAGCTCTCGGTGTTCGGGATCATCTCGACGGTGGGGCTCAGCATGTTTCCCTTCATCCTGCCGAGTTCGATCGATCCGAAATCGAGCCTCACGGTGTGGGACTCGGCATCGAGCCACGCCACGCTCTTCAACATGCTGATCGCGACCGTGATCTTTCTGCCGATCGTGCTTGCCTATACCGCCTGGGTATACCGGGTGCTGTGGGGCAAGGTCGACGAACGGACGATCGAGCGCGAACAGGAAACGATGTATTAAAAAGGAAACCGTCTCATGTGGTACTTCTCCTGGCTGCTCGGAATGCCGCTTGCCTGCACCTTCGCGGTGCTGAACGCGATGTGGTTCGAAATGCGCGAAGACGCGCGCAAGCAGAATCTCTAAGCAGGCAGACTTTCAAAAGCGTCTCACAAACAAAAAACCCGCCCCGGTAACGCCGGGGCGGGTTTTTCTTTTTTGAAATCCTTGCTCAGATTTTTAGCGTTTCGCTACTCGCGAAATTTGCGCGTCTGACGGTCGGCATAATAAAGACCCAGACCGAATGCCAGAAACACCGCGATGATCGACGTCAATACCAGCATCGCTTCGGTCGACATGCTGTTTCCCTCCAACAATAGATGGGAACAACATGCCGCTTGGTTCGCGCCGCGCCTTGATTCCAGTCAAAAGCCGCCTCTTCGCAAGTTGCCGCGGGACCGACAAACCTCTAACTGATCGGCTACGAAAATGGATCGGGAAGCGCCGCCCCTTGACTGACGAGAAGCAAACGCTGGACGCAGGCACGGCGGAACGCGGTCTGGCGCTGCGCTATTTCCTGCCGCTGCGCGAGGCGATCCTGCGCCCGGTCGCGGCACTCCGCTTTCGCTATGCCCCGCTTCTGCTGGTTTATTTCAGCTATGGCGCACTTGGGCTGATCGACGTCAGCCGCGATCTATGGGTGAAGGAAAGCCTCAGCCTTTCGCCTGCCGAACTCGCCGCGATCGGAGTCTGGCTCGCGCTGCCGTGGACCATCAAGATGGTGTTCGGCGAGCTCGTCGACAGCGTCCCGCTGTTTCGCTCGCAGCGGCGCGTGTACCTGGTCGCGGGCGCGCTCCTCACCGCGAGCGGGCTCCTCACCCTCGCGGGAGCCGCGGGCGGCTGGCTCACGTTTCTTGCTCCCGGCGGGCTCTATGTTCTGGGAGCGATCCTGGTCGTGCTCGGCACTGTCGTGCAGGATGTCGTAGCCGATGCAATTTCGACCGAAGTCGTGCAACGGACCGACGAGAACGGCGTCGCGCGCGACGAGAACGACGTTCGCGCCGAACTCGGCATGGTGCAGGTGCTCGGGCGTCTCGCACTTTCAGGAAGCATCCTCGCCGTCGCCGGTTTATCCGGCTGGGTCGCTTCGGTGTTGAGCCGCGAACAAGTCTTTCTGCTTGCGCTCGTAGTGCCGGCACTTTCGCTCGTGGCCGCATTCACCGCGTCCGAGAAGTTGGTGGAACGCCGTCCGGTCGACTGGCGCATTCTGATCGGCGGCATCGCATTCGGGATCGCGGTCGTCGCCATCGGCCTGTTACGCGTGCCTTTCGGGCAGGAGATCATTTTTCTGATTTCCATGACCGTGGTTTGCGTGATGCTGGTGCTGGTGACGCGCGAGGTCAAACCCGAAACGCGCCGCGCGATCTTCTTCACTGCGATCATCATCTTCGCTTTTCGCGCGACGCCCGCGGTCGGCGACGGCTATTTCTGGTGGACCATCGACGTCCTGAAATTCGACGAGAACTTCTACGGCGTGTTGCGGCAAACCGCGGCAATCATTTCAATTGCCGTGCTGTGGATTTTCTCCAAGCAGCTGACGGAATATTCGGTCCGCTCGGTATTGTTCTGGCTCACCGTGCTGGGTGCTGCGCTCTCGCTGCCGAACATCGGTCTCTATTACGGACTGCATGAATGGACCGAGCAAAATTTCGGCTTCGGCGCGCGCTCCATAGCCTTGATCGATGCCGCGACCAGTTCGCCCTTCGCCCAACTCAGCATGGTGCCCCTGCTCGCTTTGATCGCCTATTACGCGCCGAGTGGCCGCCGTGCGACGTGGTTTGCGCTGATGGCGTCCTTGATGAACCTCGCGCTGGTCGCGGGACAACTGTTTACGAAATACCTGAACCAGTATTTCATCGTAGGCCGCGGCGCTTATGGCGAGCTTGGCGTGCTGCTGATCTGCGTCGTGATCGCGGGTCTTGCGATCCCGCTGGTTGCGATTGCCCTCTTCGGCCGGCGGATCGAGCGCTAAGCGGTTTCTGCGAGCATACCCCTCCAGCTTGACATTAGTTTCATATGTAACTACTTTTGCCGGACCCCATAGCCATTCGAGCCCGGAGACCGCCATGGCCAGCGACCGCAGAAGCGCACCTGCCGAATCCCGCAGCCCTGCCGACATCGAGAGCGCGATCCTGCCGAATTATATGTCCGGCTTCGGCAACAGTTTCGAAACCGAGGCGCTGCCGGGCGCGCTGCCGATCGGCCGCAACTCGCCCCAGAAAGTGAATTACGGCCTTTATGCCGAGCAGCTTTCCGGCTCGCCCTTTACCGCGCCGCAGGCGACGAACCAGCGCTCATGGCTCTATCGCATCCGCGCCGGCGTGAAGCACACCGCACGTTTCACGCGCATCGACCGCGGCAATATCCGCACCGCGCCGGAGCGCGACGATACCGAAATGGCGATCGGCCAACTGCGCTGGTCGCCGATGGCTATGCCGAAAGAGAAGACCACCTTCGTCAACGGTCTCTGCACCGTCACGGTCGCAGGCGACTGCGAATCGATGAACGGCATGGCCGCGCACATGCTGTTCGTGAACCACTCCATGGAGCGGGAGCATTTCTTCAACGCCGACGGCGAGTTTCTTCTCGTCGCGCAGGAGAACTCGCTGCGCTTCCGCACCGAGTTCGGCGTGATCGACATCGAACCCGGTGAAATCTGCATCATTCCGCGCGGCGTGATCTTCCGCGTCGAGCTCATCAACGGCCCTGCGCGCGCTTATGTCTGCGAGAACTATGGCGGCGCTTTCACGCTACCGGATCGCGGGCCGATCGGCGCGAACTGCCTTGCCAATCCGCGCGACTTCCATACCCCCATCGCGGCCTATGAAGACGTCGAAGGCGAACACACGCTCTATGTGAAGTGGGGCGGCGAGATGTTCAAAACCACGACCGGCCACTCGCCGATCGATGTGGTGGCGTGGCACGGCAATTATTATCCTTACAAATACAACCTGCGCCACTTCTCGCCGGTCGGCGCGATCCTGTTCGATCACCCCGATCCGTCGATCTTCACGGTCCTGACGTCACCGTCGGAAACGCCGGGCACCGCCAATATCGACTTCGTGATTTTCCCCGAGCGCTGGGGCGTTGCCGAGAATACGTTCCGCCCGCCCTGGTATCATCGCAACATCATGTCCGAGTTCATGGGCAACGTGTACGGTGTCTATGACGCCAAGCCCGAAGGCTTCACGCCCGGCGGCATCAGCCTGCACAA
>CAUJKG010000235.1 GCA_963205465.1 Pseudomonadota bacterium
CGAAGTTCTTGGTGCAGAGATTCCACGCAAGCTCGATCGCGCGCTCCTTGAAGTAGTCGCCGAACGAGAAGTTGCCGAGCATCTCGAAGAAGGTGTGGTGGCGCGCGGTATAGCCGACATTGTCGAGGTCGTTGTGCTTGCCGCCGGCGCGTACGCATTTCTGCGAGGTCGTCGCCTTGTTGTAGGGCCGCTTCTCGACGCCGGTGAAGACGTTCTTGAACTGCACCATGCCGGCGTTCGTGAACATGAGCGTCGGATCGTTGCGCGGCACGAGCGGCGAGGACGGCACGATTTCGTGTCCGTGCTTCGCGAAGTAATCGAGAAAGGTCGACCGGATTTCGTTAACGCCACTCATGATTTCGGCTGGCTCTTCAAAGGACTTGGCTCGGAGGGACTAGGCGAGAAGTCTCTAGCCGAGGGAGCCGTTCGGGTCGAGCGGAACCGCTCTTTCCGGAAAGTCCCCCAAGAACTCTGAAAGCCCCCAAAAGGAGCGACGCGGCCCCTTGCCCGGGCGGGGAAAGCCAAGGGGCAAGGAGACCGCGTCCCGAAACCGGAGCGCTGGGCAGAAGCGGTCCGGGCATTTCCGAGGCCAAACGCTTCGCGAAAAATCTCAGCCTTCCAAGAATACCCGGGCATACGGGCATACCGTGGCGGCGGCTCCACCGCCCGGCCGGTACGGGCGAACTCACCCGGCCGGAGCGGTTAGATTTCCGAAAAGCAGCGGCAGGCTAAATCAGGCCTCGGCTGCTTCGTCGTCTTCGTCGTCATCCGCCTGATCCAGGATCTGCTCGGCGACGAGACCGGAATTGGCGCGAACCGCAGCCTCGATGGCGGCGACGATCGCGGGATTCTCCTTGAGGAAGGACTTCGCATTCTCGCGGCCCTGGCCGAGGCGCTGGCTGTCATAGGAGAACCAGGCGCCGGATTTCTCGACCACGCCCGCCTTGACGCCGAGATCGATGATCTCGCCCATCTTGGAGACGCCTTCGCCATACATGATGTCGAATTCGACCTGCTTGAAGGGCGGCGCTACCTTGTTCTTCACCACCTTCACGCGGGTCTGGTTGCCGATCACTTCGTCGCGCTCCTTGATCGCACCGATGCGGCGGATGTCGAGGCGGACCGAGGCGTAAAACTTGAGCGCATTGCCACCGGTCGTGGTTTCCGGCGAGCCGTACATGACGCCGATCTTCATGCGGATCTGGTTGATGAAGATGACCATGGTGTTCGACTTGGAAATCGAGGCGGTGAGCTTGCGCAGCGCCTGGCTCATCAGGCGGGCCTGGCTGCCGGGCTGCACGTCGCCCATTTCACCGTCGAGTTCCGCCCGCGGCACGAGAGCTGCGACCGAGTCGACCACAAGCACGTCGATCGCGCCGGAGCGCACCAGCGTATCGGCGATCTCGAGCGCCTGCTCGCCCGCGTCGGGCTGGGAAACCAGCAGATTTTCGATGTCGACGCCGAGCTTCTTCGCATAGATCGTGTCCAGCGCGTGCTCCGCATCGATGAAGGCACAGGTTCCGCCCACCTTCTGCGCTTCGGCAATGGTGTGCAGCGCCAGCGTGGTCTTGCCGGAGGATTCCGGGCCGTAAATTTCGATCACGCGGCCGCGCGGCAGCCCGCCAACGCCAAGGGCGATATCGAGACCGAGCGAGCCGGTGGAAATCACCTGCACGCCTGCGGGTTTATCGCTTTTTCCCAGCTTCATGATCGAGCCTTTGCCGAAGGCGCGTTCGATCTGAGACAGGGCGGCGTCGAGAGCCTTTGATTTATCCACGGAATTGCTTTCTACGACTCGGAGCTGGGCTGCTGACATAACACGGGTCTCCCGGTGCCCGGAGGCCTGCCGCCTCGGGGGTCCCGCCCATGCAGAACGGAACAAGGACAATGTACCTCTTTTGTTCTCTGTTCGCAATACGTTCTAATTGGGCTGTGCGAAGGTAAGACCCCCTATGGTTAGCGGTTCGTTAACCCCGGGGCCCCTCGCGAGGCAGACGAAAGAACCCGCATCAGCCCGATTCTCTCGCGAATCTCACCGCACCATCATCATCCGCGCCACGTTCTCCGCGATCATCATGGTCGGCGCGTTGGTATTGCCGGCGATGATCGAGGGCATGATCGAGGCGTCCACCACGCGCAGCCCCTCGACCCCGCGCACCTTCGCCTGCGGATCGACCACGGACACCGTGTCCTTCCCCATCCGGCAGCTTCCGACCGGGTGATAGATCGTCTCGGCTCGTGCGCGGATGTCTTCGATCAGCGCCTCGTCGGCCTGCACCTGCGGTCCCGGCAGAAGCTCGGCCTTGATGTGCTTCTTCATCGAAGGCGCTTCGAGCACGCGCCGCGCGAGCTTGAGGCCGTTCAGCAGCACAGCCATGTCGTCGGGATGGCTCAGGTAGTTCGCTTCGATCCGCGGCGGCGCGGCCGGATCATTACTGCCGAGCGAAATGCGCCCCCTGCTTTTCGGCAGGAGATCGCAGACATGCAGCGTCACGCCGTAGCCGAACATCGTCTGCCGCCCGTGATCGCGCAGGAGGCATGGCAGAAAATGAAACTGCAGGTTCGGCCGCTCACGCGCGGGATCGGACTTCACGAAGCCGCCCGCCTCCGCGACGTTAGACGTGAGTTCGCCACTCTTGTGCCGCGCATAGGCAAAGGCCGAGCGGATCATGCGCGGCAACAGTCCCGGCGCGATCCCGATCGCGGTGCTGTCGCGCGTCGCCGCCAGCACGCAGATGTCGAGATGATCGGCGAGATTTTTGCCGACCTCGCGCGCGTCATGCACGACCGCGATCCCATGCCGCGAGAGTTCTTCGCCCGGGCCGATCCCCGAAAGCAGCAAGAGCTGCGGCGATCCGACCGCGCCCGCGCACAGGATCACTTCGCCGCCGGGATTGAGGCTGAGCACGCGCCCGCGCAACTGCAAGCCCGATGCACGCCGGCCTTCGAACAGTACGCGCTCCACCAGCGCGCCGGTTTCGATCGTGAGATTTGCGCGGCCGCGCACCGGCTCCAGAAACGCCCGCGCACTCGAGAAGCGCCGCCCGTCTTTCTGCGTCACCTGATAGAGCCCGACGCCTTCCTGGCTCGCGCCGTTGAAGTCGTCGTTCTCCGGGATCTGACACTCGACGCCGGCTTCGACGAAAACCCGCGACAACGGATTGGGAGAACGCAGATTGCAGACGTTGAGCGGACCGTCACTGCCGTGATGGGCGTCGGCGATCGCCTGATTGCCTTCCATCGCGATGAAGAGTTCGCGCGCGCGCTGCCAGCCCCAATCGGAGCCTGCAGCGGCCTCCCAGCCGTCGTAATCCGCGGGATGCCCACGCATATAGATCATGGCGTTCACCGAGCTCGAACCGCCGAGCGTCCTGCCGCGAGGCCAATAGAGGCGGCGGTTACCCAGTTGCGGCTCCGGCTCGGTGGAGAAGGCCCAGGTGATGCCTTTGCTGCGCGCGAGCAGCGCAAGGCCCAGCGGAATGTGAATGACCGGACTTTTGTCGGGCGGCCCCGTCTCGACCAGACAGACGCGCTTGTTGGCGTCCGCCGACAGGCGGTTCGCCATCACGCATCCCGCCGAACCCGCACCGACGATGATGACATCATACATGGCGCTAACCCAGAAAGCGTTTGGCGAGATCGATCAACCGCCTTGTCCGGCCTTCGTAAGGCGGAAAGATCAGCGTGAGCAGCGAGAAGCGATTGCGCAGCACCGCGCGCTCGTGACTGAAAGCGCGAAAGCCATATTCGCCATGCGCGGCCCCGATCCCCGAATTGTTGACGCCGCCGAACGGCAGGCCGTCGTGGGTATATTGCATGACCGTGAGATTGACCCCGGCCCCGCCTGACGTCGTGGCATCAAGTATGTGCTGCACCCGAGCCTGATCACGGTCGAAGACATAAAGCGCGAGCGGCTTCGGCCGCGCATTGATGCGCGCGAGCACCGGCTCGATGTCATCATAGGTCATCACCGGCAGAATGGGCCCGAAGATCTCCTCGCGGTCGATTTCCATTTCCGGCGTGATCGCCTCGATCAGCGTCGGCTCGATCGCGCGGCCTTGCGCGTTACCGCCGGAGAGAAGCCGTGCGCCCTTCGCTTTCGCGTCCGCGAGCAAACCCGTCAGTCGCGCGGCATGCTGATCGTTCACGATCTTCGCAAGATGCGGGCTCGCAGCACCGCTGCCGTAGGCTTTCGCGATTTCCGCGCGCAGCGCCGTGAGGAAATCGTCCTTGACCGCGCGATGGACGAACAGATGATCGGGGGCGATGCAGGTCTGCCCGGCATTGACGAACTTGCCGAACAGAATCCACTTCGCCGCCTGTTCGATATTCGCGTCCCGACCCACGATGGTCGGCGACTTGCCGCCAAGCTCCAGCGTCACCGAGGTCAGATGCTTCGCCGCCGCCGCCATGACGATGCGGCCGACCGCCGGACTGCCAGTGAAGAAGATATGGTCGAACGGCAAGGCCAGGAGCGCCTGCGAAACATCTTTCCCGCCTTCGATTACGGTGACCAGATCAGGCGGAAACACGTCTGCGATCAGGCGCGCGATCAGTGCCGAGGTAGCCGGCGTCATTTCCGAAGGTTTCAGGATCGCGCTGTTGCCCGCGGCAAGACAGGAGACCAAAGGCCCGAGGCACAGATTGAATGGGTAATTCCACGGCGCGACGATGAGACAGACGCCGCGCGGCTGCGCCACGACCTGCGCAGAGGTGCCGAAGGTCGCAAGCGACGGCAGTGCACGCTTCGGCTTCATCCAGCGCCGCAGATGCCGCGAGGTATGGCGGATCTCCTGCATCACCGGCAGAATTTCGCTGAGGATTGTTTCTGCTTCCGGCTTGCCGAAATCCTGCTGGAGCGCGGCGATAATCGCCGCCTCATGCTGCCGGATGGCACGTGCGAGCTTGTCGAGCGCGGCGCGGCGCTCAGTCAAACCGAACTGCAGCCGCCGTTCTTCGACTTTCGCCCGTTGCGCGGCGAAGGCCGCGCTGATTGCGTCGCTGGGCTTGGCTCCGTCCATGACGTCCTCCACCAAAGACGATTCTACTTATTCGGCAGCCCGTCAAATGACGGTATGCCCTCCGCAATCAGGTGAAACGGCTGCCGATCCTTGGTGAAGATCGCCATCTTCGGCGCATAGACCGAAGCCGGATCGTCCAGCGTACCGATCTTGAGCACGACCGCGGACAAGCCGGGCCTGCGCGTCACGATATGGGTGCCGCATTCGGCGCAGAATTCCCGCGTCACCGCATTGTCGAGATCGCTCCGCCTGAATTGCTTCGGCGAACCTTTCGTGTAGCGGAACCCATCCGCCGGCATCAGCATGAACAGGTTTGGTGCGCCGCCGGTGATATATTGGCATTCGCGGCAATGGCATTGCGCCTTGAGCATCGGCTTGCCTTCCACTGCGTAGCGCAACGCGCCGCAGTAACATCCGCCTTCAAGCGTCATGGTTCCATCCCCTCGTTGATCGCGCGCTCGTGAAGAAGCGGCCCGCGCATCTTCCGCTATGATGAAAGCCTGAGCTGGAGGGTCAAGCCTATGCGCGCCAGTCTGCCCTGCACTTTTATCGGCGCTGCACTGATCGCGGCGGCCGCGACGTCAACCGCGGCCGCGCAGCAGAACACCTCGCAATATACCTCCGTCGCCACGAAGAACTGCGAAAAGATCGCGACCGTCACGCTCGGCAAGGACGAGTTCTCGAATACGTTTGCCTGCCCCGGCGTGCACCACCTGTTGCGCGGTTATTGGGCCGTGGTTGACGAGACTGATCTGCGCACCACGGTGACGATCACGTTTGATCAGCTTAAAGCCCACGAGCAGCCGGCGTACCGGCAGGGTTTTGCCCCGTTCAATTCGGTGCATGACAGGCTGGAATGGCGGATCGACGCCACGACCAAAAAGCCGATTGCGACGATCCAGCGCTGGTTCATCGCCGACAACACCGATCTGGATAAGAATGATCGGCCGAAAACCGTAGGTCTTCTCGTTGTCACCCGCACGCCGCCGGGCGCTTCCTGTCACGTCGCCTATATCGACGTGCGCGCGAACGAAAATCCGAATGCGCTGGCGCAGAAAGCCGCCGACGAACTCGCCGCCAAATTCGATTGCAAGAACGACCGCGTTCAGTTCATCGGCAACAAAGGCCGCGCTGCCGAACTCGCCGGATTGAAATAGCTGCCGCAGTAAAAAGCTGCACTTGCGTGCGGCTTCTTGCACTGTTCATGCAATCGTCGCTGCAAGATTTTCGAGTTTCGCAATGCGACTGCGAAAATCCTCCGGCAGCGGCGCGGACTTATGCGTTGCCTGATCGGTATTGACCCAGACGATTTCGCCGGTAGAGCGCGGCTCGGTCTCGCCCTTCCCGAACACCGCGAATTTATAGGTCGCGGATGAACGGCCGAGCTTCTCGACTTTGGTGCCGATCTCGATTTCTTCGTCGTAGCGCACTGGCGCAGCGTATTCGACCAGCGCACGCACTACATGAAACTCGGTGTTGGATTTCGCTTTCTGCCCCTCCCAGTCGAACGGCAGATCGCGCAGATATTCCGTGATCGCGACATCGAAGAACGCAAGGTAATTGGCGTTGAACACGATGCCTTGCGCATCCGTCTCGTAGTAACGGATGCGAAACGGCGTGAAGTGATGGAAGTCGCTGCGCTGCATTGGAGCCCTTCAAGCGTAATGTTGCGCTGCTCTAGCGCAGGCTTTCGCCCGATGGAACTCCGGTTCCACCTTCCGGGTTATAACCCCGGAGCAAGCTCGGGGAAGACAGAATTCATGACATGGCAACAAGGCGCAGCCTTCGGCCTGATCGGGCTGATGATGGCGGCATTCGTCTGGGGCAAGTTTCGGTATGACCTTGTTGCCATGGTCGCGCTGCTCGCCGCGGTGCTGATCGGGATCGTTCCGGCCGACAAGGCATTTTCGGGCTTCTCCGACGACATCATTGCCATCATCGCGAGCGCACTGGTCGTGAGCACCGCGGTCGCGCGCTCCGGTATCGTCGAGCGCGTCCTGAAACCGCTCGCGCCCTGGCTTACCAATACCAGCATCCAGGTCGTCGTGCTTTCCGGCACGGTCGCGGCCCTCTCCGGCTTCGTAAAGAATATTGGCGCGCTGGCAATGCTGATGCCGGTCGCTTTCGCGCTCGCGCGCAAGAACGAGACTTCACCGTCTGTCTTTCTTATGCCGATGGCTTTCGGCTCGCTGCTCGGCGGCATCGTCACACTGGTCGGCACATCACCCAATATTCTCGTCTCCCGCGTGCGGCAGGAAATCACCGGCGAACCGTTCTCGATGTTCGACTTCACGCCGGTAGGCGTCATCCTCGCAGTCGCCGGCATTGCCTTTCTTGCCGTCGGCTGGCGGCTCCTGCCGAAGAACCGCAAGGGCGCGGCTTCCATCGAGGCCGCCTTCAATCTCGAAGGCTATACTACCGAGGCTGTCGTGCAGCCTGATACCGATACGGTCGGCAAAACCGTGGGTCAGCTCGAGAAGCTTTCCGGTCAGGACGTCGAAGTGCTGATGCTCGTGCGCAAAGGCGGGCGCCGTTATGCGCCGAC
>CAUJKG010000236.1 GCA_963205465.1 Pseudomonadota bacterium
TGCCCGTGAAATTGCGCTCCTGAACGCGGACGCGAGTCTGATCTCGCTCGCCGATTATGAATTGCCGCTCTACAACGGCGATCTGGAAAAAGACCAGGGCGTGCCCGAGAACGCGAAGAAGCTCAAAGGCATGATGCTCGCGCATCAGGGTATTTACATCGCGTCCCCCGAATACAACGCCTCGATTCCCCCGCTTCTGAAAAACGCGATCGACTGGGTATCGCGCGCAAAAGAACCGGCTGGAAATCCTTACAAGCAATGCGTGTTCGCGCTCGGCGCGACCTCGAACGGCCGCTTCGGCGGCTATCGCGGGCTTTATCATCTGCGCCAGTCGCTCGAGCTGGGTCTCGGCGCGCTTGTCATCCCCGAGCAGGTTGCGATCAGCCAGGCGGAGAGCGCCTTCGACGAGCGCGGCGCGCTGAAAGACGAAGGCAACCAGAAGCTTCTGCAGGCGCAGCTCGAAAAACTGATCGCGGCAGCAAAGGTGTTGCTATGAGTCTCGACATCCCCGCACGCGATCGCGTGATCGTCGCACTCGACCTAGCCGACGTGGAAACCGCGGAGAAGGCGATCTGGACGCTCGGCGACAGCATCAACTTCTACAAGATCGGCTTCGAACTCGTGATGGCCGGCGGCCTGAACCTTGCCGAAGATCTCGTGCAGGGCGGAAAAAAAGTTTTCCTCGACATGAAGCTGCACGACATCGGCAATACCGTCATGCATGCGACGCGCCGTGCCGCGAAACTCGGCGCAACCTTTCTCACCGTCCATGCTTTTCCGCAGACCATGCGTGCCGCGGTGGAAGGCCGTGGCGATTCGGCGCTCGATATTCTTGCCGTCACCGTGCTCACCTCCTGGGACGACGATGACCTGAAGGATGCCGGCTATGCCGCGAACGTTCCCGAACTCGTCGCGCGCAGGGCGGCACAGGCCGAAGCGATCGGCATCGACGGGCTGATCTGTTCGCCTGCTGAGGCAAAAGACCTGCGCCAGCGTCTCGGCGCGAAGATGATGCTGGTGACGCCCGGCATCCGGCCCGCGGGGAGCGAGAAGGGCGACCAGAAGCGCATCATGACGCCGAGCGACGCTATCAAGGCGGGCGTCGATTACATGGTGATCGGCAGGCCGATCGTCGCGGCGGAAGATCCCAAGGCCGCCGCCGAAGCTATCGTTGCAGAGATCGAAAACGCCGGAAAATAAACTCCGGAGATAAAGGGGAGCGAAATGGCAAAGGGCTACTGGATTGCGCGGGTCGATGTGAGCGACGACGCCGTCTATACGCAATATCGCGACGCGAATGCGATCGCCTTCAAGAAATACGGCGCGCGGTTCGTCGTGCGCGGCGGCAAGTTCGAAAACCCCGAAGGCTCGTCGCGTAGCCGCAATGTCGTGATCGAATTCCCGACTTATCAAGCCGCAGTCGATTGCTATCACTCGCCGGAATACAAGCACGCGATTTCGATCCGCGCGCCGATTTCCGAGGGCGATATCGTCATCATTGAGGGCTATGACGGTCCGCAGCCGTCCTAGAGCGGTTTCGAGCGAAGTGGGTACCGGTTCGCGTTAAGAAACGCGATCAATCAAAATTCCCACGCTTTCCTTCGCCGCCGTCCTCGCGCTATACCGCGCGCTCGACTTCTGGAGCGCGGGAAATGGCTGAACTTCGTCTTGTTATCGCAGGTAGCGGCGGCCGCATGGGCCGCACCTTGCTGCGCGCCATTCACGAGGTTCCGGGGTTCACGCTCGCCGGCGCGGTCGACCGCGAAGGAGCCGCCGAGATCGGCGCGGATACCGGCGTGCTCGCGGGCCTCTCGCCGAGCGGCCTGAAGGTGACGAGCGATGCGCTTCCACTGGTCGCGCAAGCCGACGCGATCATCGATTTTACCACACCCGCTTCGACCGTCGCGCTCGCGGCGCTCGCGGCGCAGGCGCGCATCGTTCACGTCATCGGCACGACCGGCATGTCGGCCGCTGACCAGACCAAGTTGGAGGCCGCCGCGCGCCATGCCGCCATCGTGAAGTCCGGCAATATGAGCCTTGGCGTCAATCTGCTCGCGGCGCTGGTGAAACGCGCGGCTGCAAGCCTCGGTCCGGAATTCGATATTGAAGTTCTCGAGATGCATCATAACCGCAAGGTCGACGCACCTTCGGGAACCGCACTTCTGCTCGGCAATGCCGCCGCGGAGGGCCGCGCGATTTCGCTTGGCGAACATTCCGTGCGCTCGCGCGATGGTCACACGGGCGCCCGCAAGATGGGCGACATCGGCTTTGCCACGCTGCGCGGCGGTACGGTGGTCGGCGATCATACGGTGATCTTTGCCGGCCCTTCCGAGCGGATCGAACTATCGCACAAGGCCGAGGATCGCATGATCTTCGCTCGTGGCGCGCTCGCTGCGGCAAAATGGGGCAAGGGCAAGAAGCCCGGCATCTACTCGATGGCCGATGTGCTCGGCCTTTCGTAAGGCAGCATGAAACGCGCGGCTTTCGCAATCCTTCTTCTGCTCGTCGCGGCTCTCTATGTTTATTTCTTCGGCACGCCCTTGGTCGCACGCCTGACCGGGTTTGCGCCGCGCACGATCTCGCTCGTTGCGGGTCTGGCCGTCGTGCTCTTTGGCATTTCCGCGATAATGCTGGGCCGGCTTGCGGCGCGGCGCAGCCAAGGCGGCGGGCCGGATATCGACAGCCGCCGCTGATCTCGCTATGCGCTTCGCCGGAATAGAAGTGCTTGGATTGTAAGGAACAGGATACGGCAATGGAACGTCTGCTGGTACTCGTCCGTCACGGCCAGAGCGAGTGGAATCTGAAGAACCTCTTCACCGGCTGGCGCGACGTCGATCTCACCGAGCAGGGCGTTGCCGAGGCGCGTGCCGCCGGGCAAAAGCTGAAAGCGCGCGGCATCACTTTCGACGTTGCCTACACCTCAGCGCTGAAGCGCGCGCAACGGACCCTCGGTCTCGTGCTCGAGGAAATGGGACAGAGCGGCATTGCGGTTCACAAGAATCTCGCGCTGAACGAGCGCGACTACGGCGATCTCAACGGACTGAACAAGGACGACGCCCGCAAGAAATGGGGCGAAGAACAGGTCCATATCTGGCGCCGCTCTTACGATACACCGCCGCCGGGTGGAGAAAGTCTCAAGGACACCGTCGCGCGCGCGTTACCTTATTATGTCCAGCACATTCTGCCCGGTGTGTTGCGCGGCGAGCGCACGCTGGTCGCAGCCCACGGCAATTCATTGCGCGCGCTCATCATGGTGCTCGAGAACCATACGCC
Organism: Pseudomonadota bacterium; assembly: GCA_963205465.1. Taxonomy (GTDB): domain Bacteria; phylum Pseudomonadota; class Alphaproteobacteria; order Rhizobiales; family Xanthobacteraceae. The sequence continues at coordinate 3,274 of CAUJKG010000236.1, forward strand.
GGAAAGCATCATCAAGCGCGAACTCCTGACCGGGGTGCCGATCATCTATCGGCTCAACGCCGACGCCACCGTGGCCGAGAAGCTCGACCTCGCAAGTTAATCTATCCGATCAGCCTTGCCTGCTCCCAGCCAAGCATTGCGCGCTTGCGGGTCAAACCCCAGTGATAGCCGGTGAGCGCTCCGTTCGTTCCCACGATGCGGTGGCAAGGCACCACGAAGGAAATCGGATTCTTGCCGACGGCCGCGCCGACCGCTCGCGCGGCTTTCTCTTTTCCGATCTTGCGCGCGACGTCGCTATAGGTGGCAGCGTGCCCGAGCGGCACTTTCAGAAGTGTCTGCCACACGCGTACCTCGAAATCCGTGCCGATCAGCACCACGCGCAACGGCGTATCGGGCTGCCAGCGGTCGGATTGAAAAATGCGCGCGGCGATATCGGCGGTCGCGGCCGAGTCTTCGCGATAGCTCGCGTTCTTCCAGCGCGCCCGCATGTCTTTGAGCGCCGCGTTCTCTTTGCCGGGATCCGAAAACGCGAGCCCGCACAGTCCGCGCGGCGTCGCCATCACGAGTGCCGTGCCGAACGGAGAGGGATGAAAGCCGTAGCGGATTTCCAGTCCCTCGCCGCCGGTTTTCCATTCGCCGGGCGACATCGCTTCATGCACGACAAAGAGATCGTGCAGTCTGCCGGGCCCGGAAAGCCCGAGTTCGTAACTGGCTTCGAGAATGTTCGGCGACTGCGCAAGCAACTTCTTCGCGTTGTCGAGGGTCACCGCTTGCAGAAATGCCTTCGGCGTCAGTCCGCACCAGCGGCGAAACAACTCGTTCAACCGGCGCGGATCAGTTCCGGCCGCGGCGGCAACTGCGTCGATTTCCGGCTGTTCCCGGTACCGCTTGGTCAGATACTCAATCGCACGGCGAACCGTATAGTAGTCCTGACGGCCGGCGGCGTCTGCCATCTTCATGGTTCTCGCAAGCATGGGAAAAATCCTCCGCGAACGAATACGGAGATAGGCGTGGACGAGAGTCTAAACCACCCGATTTCGCGCTTTAGAGCATGATCCCGAAAAGTGCGAAGCGGTTTTCGGAAGAGATCATGTTCAATCAAACAGGGTAGCGCCAAGCATGATCCAACTGCGCTGAATCGGACACTAGCGCTTGGCAGTCGCGAGCGCGGCCGCCAAGGATTTCGCGAGCTTCTCCTTGCGCGCGGGCGGCAGGAAAGCGCCGATCACCCGGGTGATGCGCCGCTCGGTCAGCGCGATTCGCGTCGTGCCTGAAACTTCGTCGGAGGTCGTCTCCAGCCGCACCCAGCGCGGGTTCATGGTGTCCTCGCGCGCCTCGCCGTAGACGGATACACGCCGCCATACCAGCCGCACCGGCGTCACCAGAATTTCCTCGAAGGCGCGCGCCGAGCGGTTGTTCAGTCGGAACGCGAGCCAGACCAGGAACACGTCGAGACCGAGAAAGCCGAAAACCGGCCAGGCGCCCATCATGAGGAAGGAAACCCCGAGCACGAAGCTCAGTCCCCCGAGCAGAAGCATGACGAGCATGAAGCCGCTCGCATTCAGCGAACGATGCGGAGCCAGCCGCTCGAAAAGCAGCGTTTGTTCCGGAATCGGGTTGCTCGCGTCCATAGCCAAACTATAGAGGACGAATGGGCAAAAAAGCGACCAAGAAAAAAAGCGTATCCGGCAAGGAAAAACCGCAGAAAAAGCCGGCCACGCCGAAGCGCTGGAGCGAGCGCGAAGTCACCGAAGCGTTCAGCCGCTTCGAGAAAGCGGACCCGCATCCCAAAGGCGAGCTCGAGCACGTCAACAATTTTACGTTGCTGGTGGCGGTGGTCCTGTCGGCGCAGGCAACCGACGCCGGCGTGAACAAGGCGACCCGGGCGCTTTTTGCGGTTGCCGATACGCCGGAAAAGATGGCTGCACTCGGCGAAGAAAAGCTGCGCGACTACATCAAGACCATCGGCCTTTACAAAGGCAAGGCGAAGAACGTCATCGCGCTCTCGAACATGCTGATCGAAAAGCATGGAGGCAGGGTGCCAAAGACCCGCGAGGAGTTGCAGGCGCTACCCGGCGCCGGCCGCAAGACCGCGAACGTCGTTCTGAACATTGCCTTCGGCGAGCCGACGCTTGCGGTCGATACACACGTCTTTCGCGTGAGCAATCGTACGGGGTTGGCACCGGGCAAGAACCCGCTCGAAGTCGAGCTCGAACTTGAGCGCGCGATTCCGGCACACTTCAAGACCCATGCGCATCACTGGCTGATCCTGCATGGGCGCTACACGTGCGTCGCGCGCAATCCCAAATGTCCCACCTGCATCATCAACGATCTGTGCCGTTGGCCGGAGAAGACGCTCTAGGATGCTGCGCGCTCCGGCGGCAGGATTTCGCGCCTCGGCATGAAGCGCTTGTGTCGCCGCACCATGAAGGCAGTCGCGAACACCGGCGTAATCAGGTTCAGCACCGGCACGAGCACGATTGCAGCGATGAAGAGTCCCGAGATGAAAACAGGGACTGCATGCTGCTGTCGTAGCCGCCGCGCTTCTTCGGGTGTGCGAAAACGCATGGCCGCAAGCTCGAAAAACTCGCGGCTCAGAAGGTAAGCATTCGCGATGAAGAAGACCGCGACATTGAACACCGGGATCACGAACCACAACAGGATCGCGACCAGATTGACGAGCAGCACCACGCCGAAGAATTTGGCCGAAAGCGCCATCGAGCGCGGCACCGATAGTGGTTTGCCTGGCGCATCAGCTGGAAACTTGCTGCGTTCCACTTCTTCGGCGACGTCGTCGAGGAAGATCGCGGCCATCAGCGACGTAACCGGCGCCATGGCAAAGAACGCGACGACGAGTGTGAGCACGCCAAGCAGGATCGCGGCGATATAGTCATAGGGATGCGCGAGCGGGAGCAGAAACTGCACAAGCCATTGCAGCGTTCCGCCGAGTGCGATCAACAGCAGAAGCGCAAGGCCGATCGACTTCAGAAGAATCTTCCGAAGCGGTGGCGAGAAGGTCTGGGCGAAAGCGCCAAAGGCATCCTGAATCATAGCCTCGTGCTTGTAGCAGGCTTTACGCCGCGATTGAGGCGGCGGTCGGCACGGGCTCAGGAAGTTCTGGTGCGATGGGCGGACTCCCGCCCCCCGCTAAAGGGCGCGGCATATTTTCCCGCTCCTCCTCGGGTGGCATCGGCCGGTTGGCCCAGCGCAGCGTGTGGTAGTCGAAGCCGAGCTCAATGGTCGGCTTCACGATGCGAAAATAGGGCGAGATGTCGAAGTCGCGCGGCATATAGAGTGAGTAATGCCGGATATGCAGAATCTCGCGGCGTTTTTCCTTGCTCTCCACGAGTTCGATCCGCGGCAGGATCGGATAGCTGACGGACTCGAACGCTTGCGCGATCAGGCCGGAGCAAATCACCTTCGTCGGCACGCCGGAGCCGAGGGAGAGCATGCGGCGGCGGAAGCGGGCCGGGATTGGTGCGGGCACCAGATACCGCATGAGGTCGATGATGTTCTTCACGTCATATTCGATGCCGAGCCGCTTGATCATGTAGGCCACGACGCGCTCGCGCTCTTCCTCGTTCAGGCCGACGGGACGGCAGACGCGGGTATGAAATGCCGTATATTTCGAAAGCGGCGCGGTCACGACCCCCTGGCCCAGGTTGGCCTCGATCAACACATGCGGGCTGCCGTCGGCGGCGCGCTTGTTGAAGCGCGGTCCGACATAGAGTGCGGAATGCGACCAGGTCGACTGCGTAAGATATTTGATGATGCCGGAGACGCGGGTATTGCCTTCCACCAGCAGGACGTCGCCCGGCTGCAGCACGGCTTCGAGCGAAGCGGGATCGCTTGCCGTAAAGGGCTCGATCCCCGGCGAAGTCTGCTCCAGGTATTTGATCAGCTGGCGGCTCACCCAGCTATGCGTAAGATCGGTCATCCCCTCGTCCCCGCCCGGTTTTCCGGGTCTCGTTCAACTGTATCCGCCGAATAGGCTATCCGAATTTTATTTCATTGCCGTTCACAACGGCGCGCGCGAAGCCTCGTCCGGCGGCTCAATCGGCAGTTAGAGCGCTGTTCTTAAATCGCTTTTTACCATAGTTGAAAAAGTCGTGAGCAAACGGGCGTTCGGGATGAGGGAAAAAGCGCTGATCGCCTGGTCGAGCGGGAAGGACGCAGCCTGGGCGCTGCATCGCGCCCGGCTTACCGGGTCTTATGAAGTCATCGGCGCTTTGACGACCCTCACCGGAAACTTCGATCGCGTTTCCATGCATGGCGTGCGGCGCGAGGTGCTTGCGGCACAACTCGAAGCCGCCGCTCTTCCGCTACTGCCCGTGAGGATTCCCTTTCCGTGTCCGAACGGGATTTACGAGCAGCGCATGGCGGAAGCCTTGCATGTGGCGCGGGAGCAGCGCGTTACGAAAATTATATTCGGCGATCTCTTTCTCGAAGACATCCGCGCCTATCGTGAAGAGAAATTGCGCGGCACCGGGATCGAGGCCGTCTTTCCACTCTGGGGCATGCCGACGGATGTTCTTGCGCAGGAAATGATCGCAGGCGGATTGCAGGCGCGCATCGTCACGCTCGATCCGAACAAGGTGCCGCGCGAACTGGCGGGACGCGTGTTCGATGCCGGATTGCTCGCGGCGCTGCCGAAAGAGGTCGATCCTTGCGGCGAGAACGGCGAGTTTCACACCTGCGTCACCGGCGGGCCGATGTTTCAGAAAAATATCAAGGTACAGGGCGGCGAAGTAGTCGAACGCGACGGTTTTGTTTTTGCCGATTTGGTGTTGGCTTAGCGCAGCGTCGCGCCGGTCTTCTTGCTGACCTCGTCGACGATCTTCTTCGCGACCGCATCGATCTCGGCGTCGGTGAGCGTCTTCTCGCGCGGCTGCAACGTCACCGCGATGGCGAGCGACTTCTTGCCGTCTGGTACGCCCTTGCCTTCATAGAGATCGAAGACCTCGATCTTCTGGACAAGCGTCTTGTCCGCGGCTTGCGCTGCGCGAATGATCTCCGCCGCCGTGACTGCGCGGTCGACCAGGAACGCGAAGTCGCGCGTCACCGGCTGGAACGGTGAGAGTTCGAGTTTCGGCTTCACCTTGGTGGGCTTCGCCTTCTGCTCTGGCAGCCGGTCGAGGAAAATTTCCGCGACGGCCACCGGACCTTCGATGTCGAGTGCGTCGAGCGTCAGCGGGTGCAGCTCGCCGAAATAGCCGAGGATCAGTTTGGGCCCTAGCTGGATGGTGCCCGAGCGCCCGGGATGCAGATAGTTGGGGCCGCCGGCGACGATCTGCACTTTATCGGTCGGCGCGCCGCAAGCCGCGAGCACGGTGAGCGCGTCGCTCTTGGCGTCATAGACATCGGCCTTGCTCGCCGAACCCGACCAGTGGCGGCCGTTCCCGGAAACCTTGGCCGCGCCCCGGCGCAGGCTCGTTGCCGCGATCAACTGATCTTCCGGCTTGTCGCCGAGAAAAATCTGCCCGACTTCGAACAGCGCCACATCGTCGTAACCGCGATCCGCGTTCTTCTGCGCGGCTAGCGCAAGGCCGGGAATGAGGCTCGGCCGCATGTCGGAAAGATCGGATGCGATCGGGTTCGAAAGCGCGAGCGCGGCGCTACCGCCGCCGAAGCGCTCGGCATGTTCTTTCGAAATGAAGGACCACGTCACCCCTTCGAGGGAGCCGCGCGCGGCGAGTGCGCGCTTGGCCTGTCGCGTGCGCTTTTGCAGCGTGGTCAGCACCGGTTTGCGCGCGTTGTCGTCGCGCTCGAACGGCATCATCGGCACGCGGTCGAGGCCGGCGATGCGCACCACCTCTTCTACGAGGTCCGCCTTGCCTTCGACATCGCCGCGCCAGCTCGGCGGCGAAACTTTGAGCGTGTCGTTGCTGCCGGCGGTGGCAAAGCCGAGATTGGAAAGAATGCGCTTGATTTCGTCCGGCTTGATCTCGATGCCGGTGAGGCGCTTCGGCTCCGTCACCGGAAAATCGATCACGCGGCTCAAGTCGGGCACTTCGCCTGCTACGAAATTCTCGGAAGGCTCGCCGCCGCATAGTTCCAGGATGAGCTGCGTCGCAAGCTCCAGCCCCGGGACCATGAACGCCGGATCGACGCCGCGCTCGAAACGGAAGCGCGCATCGGAAAGCAGGCCGAGCTTGCGGCCGGTCTGCGCGACGTTCAGCGGATTCCAGAGCGCGGATTCGACCACGACGTCGGTCGTGGATTCCGAAACGCCGCTTTCCTCGCCGCCCATGACGCCCGCGAGCGATTCCACCGCGCGGTCGTCGGAGATCACACAGATCGTTTCGTCGAGCGCGTAGATCTTGCCGTCGAGCGCGAGCAGCGTCTCGCCCTTCTTGGCGCGGCGTACGACGAGATCGCCTTTTACTTTCGCGGCATCGAAGACATGCAGCGGGCGCGAGCGATCATGCGTGAGCAGATTGGTGATATCGACCAGCGCATTGATCGGACGGAGCCCGATGGCGCGAAGCCGCTTCTGCAGCCATTCCGGCGACGGCCCGTTCTTCACGCCGCGGATGACGCGAATACCGAACGCGGGACAAAGGTCCGGCGCTTCGATCGTGACCGTGATCGGACAGGGAAACTTGCCTGCGATGGGCTTCGGCGGCTTGGCGTTGAAGGTGCCGAGGCCTGCGGCCGCAAGATCGCGCGCGACCCCCTGCACGCCGAGGGCATCGGGCCGGTTCGGCGTGACCGCGATATCGAACACCGGGTCGTTGAGATTGAGCACTTCGGCAAAAGGCTTTCCGAGCGGTGCATCGGCGGGCATTTCGATGATGCCGGCGTGTTCGTCCGACAAGCCCATCTCGCGTTCGGAGACGAGCATGCCGCGCGATTCTACGCCGCGGATCGCGCCGATCTTCAAGACGTCGCCGCTGGCCGGAATCGTGGTGCCGGGCCGCGCGAACACGGCTTTCATCCCGCCGCGCGCATTCGGTGCGCCGCAGACGACCTGAATCGGATTGCCGTCGCCGATATCGACCATGCAGACGCGAAGCTTGTCCGC
>CAUJKG010000237.1 GCA_963205465.1 Pseudomonadota bacterium
ATGGCGTCGCCCGGCTGGGCGGGGCCGGGAAAACCCTGTCCGCGCAGCCGGATCTGCTGGCCTTCGTGGACCCCGGCCGGGATCGTTACCTCGACCTCCTTGCCGGAGGGGAGCATCACGCGCTTCTTCGCGCCGCTCACGCTCTCCTCGAGCGAAACGCTGACGCTGAGCGCAACGTCCGCGCCCTTGGCCTGCGCCGCCTCGAATTCCTCGTAGCCGGTCTCCGCGTGCGGCTGACGGCCGGAGAAACCACCGCCGAAAATGCCGCTCAGGATGTCCTCGAAGCCGCCCTGCGGCTGTTGCTGCCCGCCACGCGGGCCGCGGCGCTGAAAGCCGCCGGGGCCGTAGGAGAAGCTCTCGAACACGGTTTCGCCGCCCGGTCCCTGCTGCTGGCGAAAGCTGCCGGGGTCGAAGCCGCCGAAGCCGCCCTGGCGGGGGTCGAACTGGAAGCCTTTGGGTTTGCCTTCGGCGTCGATCTCGCCGGCGTCGAACGCCTTGCGCTTTTTCTCGTCGCCCAGAATTTCATAAGCCGAATTGAGCTCGGAAAAGCGCGAGGCCGCCTTCGGATCATCCTTGTTGGAGTCCGGGTGATGCTTCTTGGCGAGCTTCCTGAAGCTCTTCTTTATCTCGTCGACGGAAGCCTTGCGGCCAACGCCGAGCACCTCATAGGGGTCGCGCAACGGTTCAAAATCCTTCCGGGTCCGCCCTTTCTGGGCGGTTCCCGTGGCTTATTTGGGGACTGGATGGGAGCGGTGCAACATCACCCCATGGCCGCGAAAACCAGATAACGGGGAAATCGCTTTTTTCCAAGGAACGGATTCCTCCATCGATACAAAGACTTCGCGGAATCCTGGAAAAATCGATCCCCACCCCTCGAAAGCGGGCGGATACTGCGCGCCGTCTCGGTCCACGGAGGGGCGCGTGAGCTCGCGTGGCTTTCGTCGCGGATCGGGAGCGGTGGCTGCGAGGCCGGAGCGTAACGCACTCTCCTCGCAGCGGCTGAAGTCGCGTGGTTCTGGCGAGCCGTTCCGCTCGTCACAGGATCTTCCTTGGTGGCTTGCTTTGAATGCGCGCCAACGCTTTCGGGGCAAAGCCGAGAGGGTCCGTCAGTGGGGGATAACTGGAGTTCCCCAAGGATCATGCGAAGGAAAGCCGAAGACCATCGCGTGCGGGATGCTGGAGGACGATCCGGCTTTCGCGGTGACGACCATTCATCTGCACTCTTCTCACTCGTGCAGATGGCCGTGGAGGACGGTAAATCCTCCGGCGTCCCCGCCGCCCTTCACAAAAGTGCGGCGCGACTGGAGCAAACCTCGGCTCGGTCAGAGCGCGAGAACGCGAAAGGCTGTCTCGATGAAGCTAGGATTTCTTCAGGGGCTTGACCGACTTCACGTCCCACACGTTGGCATCGGTCCGGCAGGCGAGGCCCTCGGACCAGGTTTCGATGCCGTCTTTGACGTGGCTCGCGATGAAGTTGCGGCAGGGCATGCCGTCTTTGGTGAAAGCAGCCGCGATCGGCGTCACGGTACCGCGCGCGCCGCTTGCCGGATTTTCCCAAGGCACGCTCGGCCCATCGTCGGTGCGCAGAAGCGCCTCGCGCAGCGCCGCCCGCGCCAGCGGCCAGTCGATGGCCGACATACCGGTCGGGATATTGCCGGTGCTCGCCATATGCAGCGGGATCGAGCCGGTCACGTCCGGATCGCTGGTGCGGACCACGGTGGGTCCGGTATCGCTGACCCCGCCCGGCAGCATCGAGGAAAGCTGCATCGAGCAGCCGCCGAGCAGCATGGCGATCAGGCCGACCGCGATCGGCGCGGCAAGCAGCGACGCTGCAGATAGGCGGTTCGCCGTCTTTCCATGGTAAGGAAGACGAACTTTTTCCGCTAAATCACGCCGTGAAGACGCCTGACGCACCCGATACTCCAGCCGCACGAAACAAAGAGCCAAACAAGAAAGCCTAGAAGTATGAATGAGCGCATGACAGGGTTAATTTCCGGTGACTTTACGGAGAGCACCGATCCTTTCGGCCTCTTCGCCGCATGGTTTGCGGAGGCGAAAGCCGCCGAGATCAACGATCCGGAGGCGATGGCGCTGGCGACCGTCGATCCTTCCGGTCTGCCGGATGTCCGCATGGTTCTGTTGAAAGACGCTGACGCGCGCGGCTTCGTGTTCTATACGAACGACGAAAGCGCCAAGGGCGCCGAACTTTCCTCCATGCCGAAAGCGGCCCTCGTGCTGCACTGGAAATCGCTGCGCAGGCAGGTCCGCGTGCGCGGTCCCGTCGAGCGCGTCTCCGCCGCCGAAGCAGACGCTTATTTCGCGAGTCGCTCCCGTCCTTCGCAACTCGGTGCCTGGGCCAGCGAACAGTCGCGCCCGCTCGATGCCCGCGCGACCTTCGAAGCGCGTTATGCCGCGATCGAGAAGCGCTTCGACGGCAAGGACGTGCCGCGCCCCGCGCATTGGGGCGGCTATCGCATCGTGCCGGTGCAGATCGAGTTCTGGATGGACCGGCCTTATCGCTTGCACGACCGCATCCGTTTCACGCGTGAAAGCGCAGGCGCCGCGTGGCAGAAAACGCGGCTCTACCCTTGAGTCAGGTGACACGAGTAAGTGACATGGCAGCTTCAAACGCGAAACGACGAACCTTGTTGCTGACGGGCGCGAGCCGCGGCATCGGCCACGCGACGGTGAAGCGTTTCTCTTCCGCCGGATGGCGCGTCATTACCTGTTCGCGCCACGGCTTTCCGGAAAACTGTCCGTGGGAAGCAGGACCGGAAGATCACATCCAGGTCGATCTCGCCGATCCGGCCAAGACCAAGGCAGCGATCGGGGAAATCAAGTCGCGCATCGGCGGCGAATTGCATGCGCTCGTGAACACTGCCGGCATTTCGCCGAAGGGCGAGAATGGTGCGCGCCTCGGCACGATCGAAACCGCGCTTGCCGACTGGCAGCGCGTGTTTCAGGTGAATTTCTTTGCCCCGATCATGCTGGCGCGCGGTCTGGTCGAGGAATTGCAGAAGACCCAAGGCGCGGTCGTGAACGTGACCTCGATCGCGGGCTCGCATGTGCATCCCTTCGCGGGTGCGGCTTACGCGACGTCGAAGGCGGCACTTGCTTCTCTGACGCGCGAAATGGCGGCCGACTTCGGTCCGCGTGGCATCCGCGTGAATGCGATCGCCCCGGGCGAGATCGACACCGCGATCCTGTCGCCGGGCACGGAGAAATTGATCGAGCAGATTCCGCTCCGGCGTCTCGGCACGCCGGACGAAGTCGCGAAGATCATCTATGTGCTGTGTACGGAAACGTCGTCTTATCTCAGCGGCGCCGAGATCCACATCAACGGCGGCCAGCACATTTATTAGTCCTCATGGTTCGAGGCGCAAAGCTACGCTTCGCTGAACCATGAGGTTACAGCCACCGTTTCCACTTGAAGAAGAAATACGGTCCGATCGCTGCAAACACCATCGCGATCACTGCCAGCGGGTAGCCGTAGACCCATTCGAGTTCGGGCATGTGCTTGAAGTTCATGCCGTAGATCGAGGCGATCAGCGTTGGCGGCATCAAGGTCACCGCCATCACCGAAAACAGCTTGATGACGTTGTTCTGTTCGAGGCTCACCATGCCGAGCGTCGCATCGAGCAGGAAGGTGATCTTGTTCGCGAGAAAATGCGCGTGATCGGTAAGCGATGAGATATCGCGCGCGACACTTTTCAGATGCACGCGATGCTCTTTGCCGAGCCCGACCGCTTCGGCTTCGTTGGTGAAGAACAGCACGAGCCGGTTCAGCGAAACCAGGCTTTCGCGAGTCTTGGAAAGCAGGTCGCCCTTGCGGCCGATCGCCCGCAAGATTGCCTGGTAGCGCTGGTTGGGATCGTCGCGCGCGGCATTGCGTTCGAAGACGCGGCCCGACACCTTATCGACCTCGGCGGCGAGCTTTTCCAGAATATCGGCGACCCGGTCGATGATCGCGTCGAGCAGTTCGACCATGATCGAAGGCCCGGTGGTGTTGGTTGCGCAGGCTT